>NZ_AP025465.1:3300000-3413052 GCF_024347355.1 Vibrio chagasii | reverse complement strand
GGTGCCCCCACTCTATTTAAGTAATATGAAATGACTGCTAATTTTACCTGTTGATAAGTCAGATCACCAGCAATTGATCACAGATCCAGTGAATAAGATCCAAGTTATTCACAATAAATTTGTAATTAACCGGCGGATCCGCACATCTTGCCCCTAATTTACTCACACAACGATCCACTTATGCCCGGATCCTTGCTAGTTATCCCCAAAACGAGAATGCGATCTAGTTATGGTTAATAACATCTGGTTATTTATTCTATCGAGCAATTTACCAGTAACATCCAATCCCATAAATATAAGGAGTTACCAAATGAATAACTGGATTAAGGCTGCAATTGCGGCTATCGCACTCTCTGCTGCTACTGTTCAAGCTGCGACTGAAGTTAAAGTCGGCATGTCTGGTCGCTACTTCCCATTTACTTTCGTTAAGCAAGACCAACTACAAGGTTTTGAAGTGGATTTATGGGATGAGATCGGTAAACGTAACGACTACAAAGTTGAGTACGTGACAGCGAACTTCTCTGGTCTGTTTGGTCTTCTTGAAACGGGTCGAATCGATACCATTTCTAACCAAATTACAATGACGGATGCACGTAAAACGAAATACCTATTCGCAGACCCATACGTAGTAGACGGCGCACAAATTACCGTTCGTAAGGGTAATGACAGCATTAAAGGTATCGAAGACCTTGAAGGCAAAACAGTTGCGGTAAACCTAGGCTCAAACTTCGAACAACTGCTACACAGCTACGATAAAGATGGCAAGATCAACGTGAAAACCTACGACACAGGTATTGAACACGATGTCGCTCTTGGTCGTGCTGATGCATTCGTTATGGATCGCCTATCTGCACTAGAGCTTATCAAGAAGACTGGTCTACCATTACAGCTAGCAGGTCAGCCATTCGAAACGATTGAAAATGCTTGGCCTTTCGTAGACAACGACAACGGTAAGAAACTACAAGCCGAAGTAAACGAAGCATTAGCAGCAATGCGCGCAGATGGTACGCTAGAAAGTATCTCTCAGAAATGGTTTGGTGCGGACATTACTCAGAAGTAATCACTCACTCTCCATTCAAGGCCCACTGCTTTATACAGCGGTGGGCTTTTGCTTTTATATCACTGATAAAAACGCTTGATATCACGCGGCTTCCAATAAAAATACGAGATAGATTATGGGATTTGATTTTAACTACATGCTAGAGCTGCTACCGATACTGTTGAAGTATCTTGGCACCACCATGGAGATGGCGATTTGGGGCTTGTTCTTTGCTCTGATCCTGTCTGTGATACTGGCAAACATTCGTGTGTTCAAAATCCCAGTACTCGACCAACTCAGCCAACTTTATATTAGCTTCTTCCGTGGCACCCCACTGCTGGTTCAGCTGTTCCTCCTCTATTACGGCCTACCTCAGGTGTTCCCGTGGATGGTTGGTTTAGATGCATTCAGTGCTGCAGTCATTGGTTTAACCCTGCACTTTGCCGCTTACATGGCAGAGAGTATCCGCGCCGCGATTATCGGTATTGATCGCAGTCAGATGGAAGCGAGCCTTTCGGTAGGTATGACGACGAGCCAAGCGATGCGTCGAGTGATCTTGCCGCAAGCGACCCGCGTTGCTCTGCCTTCTCTGATGAATTACTTCATCGATATGATCAAATCAACCTCACTCGCCTTCACCCTTGGTGTAGCTGAGATTATGGCTAAGGCTCAGATGGAGGCGTCTTCAAGCTTCCGTTTCTTCGAGGCTTTCTTGGCAGTAGCGCTGATTTACTGGGGCGTGGTGGTTATCCTCACTCGCATTCAAATCTGGGCCGAAGTGAAACTGAATAAGGCGTACGTACGATGATCAAATTACAAAATATCCACAAGCACTTTGGTGACACCGAAGTGCTTAAAGGGATCGACCTAGAAATCAAGCAAGGTGAGATCATTGTTATCATAGGTTCGAGTGGTACAGGAAAGTCGACACTACTGCGCTGTGTGAACTTTCTTGAGCAAGCCGACCAAGGCACGATCTCAATTGATGACATCAAAGTCGATGCCAAAAAGCACACCAAAGCAGAGGTGCTAGCACTGCGACGTAAGACTGGCTTTGTTTTCCAAAACTATGCCCTATTTGCTCACCAAACCGCCAAGCAAAACATTGCTGAAGGTTTGATTACAGTGCGTGGTTGGAAGAAGCAGCAAGCCTATGAAAAAGCACAGCAAATACTGGATGATATCGGCCTAGGTGACAAAGCAGACAGCTACCCTGCTGCGCTTTCTGGTGGTCAGCAACAACGTGTTGGTATTGGCCGTGCTATGGCACTCCAACCCGAGCTTTTACTGTTTGATGAGCCAACTTCTGCGCTGGATCCTGAGTGGGTTGGCGAAGTACTTAACCTAATGAAAAAATTGGCAAACCAGCATCAAACCATGCTGGTGGTTACCCATGAAATGCAGTTCGCTAGAGAGGTCGCAGACCGAGTGATCTTCATGGCTGACGGTCATATTGTCGAGCAGGGATCTCCACAGGATATTTTTGGTAATCCACAAGATCCTAAATTAAAAAAATTCCTAAATAAGGTGGGGATCGACTAAGGATCCTTGTGATTTTAGTTATTCTACGTATAATCCCCCGACCGGAATTTTAGTTAACCCAATCATTGACACTTTTTGTGACAGTGATTACAATTCCGCCTCTTTGTTGAGAGGCGTCGGTTTTCCTTTCTTATATAAAGAAGAGAAAAAATGCCCACGCCGGGTTTAACAAAAACCTAAAACTACTGATCAGTAAGGTAATTACAATGAAACGCACTTTTCAACCTACAGTTCTAAAGCGTAAGCGTACTCACGGTTTCCGTGCTCGCATGGCTACTAAGAACGGTCGCGCAACAATCAATGCACGTCGTGCAAAAGGCCGTAAGCGTCTTTCTAAGTAATCTTTGATTATTTTGAATAAGCTAGCCTTCGGTCGGGAGTTACGCTTGTTAACTCCCGAACATTATCAAAATGTCTTCAAGCAAGCTCATCGAGCTGGCTCTCCTCATTTCACCATCATTGCTCGAAATAACTCTCTTTCAAATCCTCGCCTTGGATTAGCCGTTCCGAAAAAACAGATTAAAACCGCCGTGGGTCGTAATCGATTCAAGCGTCTTACTCGTGAAAGTTTTCGTAACACTCAGCACAAACTTCCTAACAAAGATTTTGTTGTAATCGCTAAGAAGAGCGCGCAAGATTTAAGCAATGAAGAAATGTTCAAGCTACTCGACAAATTATGGCTTCGCCTGTCTCGCCCTTCGCGTGGATAGCGCTAATACCCATCTATTTTTATAGATGGTTTATTAGTCCACTCATCGGCCCACGCTGCCGATTTACTCCAACCTGCTCTTTATATGCGATAGAAGCGTTGAAAGCTCACGGTTTTGTAAAAGGGTGTTGGTTATCAGGCAAACGTCTATTAAAATGCCATCCTTTGAACGATGGGGGCTTTGACCCCGTTCCACCAGTCCAAAAACAAGACAGAGATAAATAACGATGGATTCTCAACGTAATATCCTGTTAATCGCATTGGCTTTGGTTTCTTTCCTACTTTTCCAACAATGGAATGTAGCTAAGAACCCAGCTCCACAAGCGGTTGAGCAGGCACAATCTGGCAGCACCCTACCAGCGCCATCTTATGCAGATGATCTAGACCCGGCTCCTGGTCAAGTTGCTTCTTCTGCAAAAACTATCACAGTGACCACTGATGTACTGACTCTGTCAATTGATACGGTTGGTGGTGATGTTGTGAAAGCAGACCTAAATGATTACTCAGCTGAGTTTGATTCTGAAGAGAGCTTTGTTCTTCTTAAGAATGAACCAGGCCACCAATTTATCGCGCAAAGCGGTCTAGTTGGTCCTCAAGGTATCGACCTTAGCAGCACTAACCGCCCTAGCTACACGGTTTCAGCAGACAGCTTAACGCTGGCTGACGGTCAGGATGAACTACGCATCCCAATGACTTACCAAGCGAACGGCCTAGATTACACAAAAACATTCATCCTTAAGCGCGGCAGCTACGCGATTGACGTTGAATACGATGTAGTCAACAACTCTGGTAACAATGCGACATTCGGTATGTACGCTCACCTACGTCAAAACGTTATGGATGACGGCGGTAGCCTAACAATGCCAACTTACCGTGGTGGTGCTTACTCTACGGAAGACACGCGTTACAAGAAATACAGCTTCGACGATATGCAAGATCGCAACCTGTCTCTTAACCTAGCAAACGGTCAAGGTTGGGCAGCGATGATTCAACACTACTTTGCAAGTGCTTGGATTCCACGCGACGAAGCAGGCAGCAACCTTTACACTCGTGTAATTGGTAACCTAGGCGACATCGGTGTTCGTATGCCGAACAAAACTATCGCTAACGGTGACGAAGCAAGCTTTAAAGCAACGCTTTGGGTTGGTCCTAAACTTCAAGACCAAATGGCAGCAACTGCACCAAACCTAGACTTGGTTGTAGATTACGGCTGGCTATGGTTCATTGCTAAACCACTTCATACTCTGCTTTCGTTCATTCAAGGCTTCGTATCGAACTGGGGTGTAGCAATTATCATCCTAACTTTCATCGTTCGTGGTGCTATGTACCCACTAACGAAAGCTCAGTACACGTCTATGGCGAAAATGCGTATGCTTCAGCCTAAGCTGACAGCAATGCGTGAGCGTATTGGCGACGACCGTCAACGCATGAGCCAAGAAATGATGGAGCTTTACAAGAAAGAGAAAGTAAACCCACTAGGTGGCTGTTTACCTATCCTTCTGCAAATGCCTATCTTCATTTCGCTATACTGGGCACTAATGGAGTCTGTTGAACTACGTCACTCACCGTTCTTCGGTTGGATTACTGACCTTTCAGCGCAAGACCCATACTACATCTTGCCACTTCTGATGGGTGCTTCAATGTTCCTAATCCAGAAGATGAGCCCGACGACTGTAACGGATCCAATGCAGCAGAAGATCATGACCTTTATGCCGGTTATGTTCACATTCTTCTTCCTGTTCTTCCCTTCAGGTCTGGTTCTTTACTGGCTAGTATCGAACATCGTAACTCTGATTCAGCAAACGCTTATCTACCGCGCGCTGGAGAAGAAAGGCTTACATTCTAAGTAAGTTCGATAATAGAAAGAGCTAAAGAAAGGCGACCAAAAGGTCGCCTTTTTGTTTTTAGCTGATTACAATTCAGCTAATTGATTAATCGTGAATGCCCTTTTTCGCGTTCACATGCTAGCAGGCACAACTATGACTACAGATACGATTGTTGCTCAAGCGACCGCGCCCGGCCGTGGTGGCGTCGGTATTATCCGCGTTTCCGGCCCATTAGCGACTCAGGTTGCCCTAGAAGTAACGGGAAAAACACTTAAGCCTCGCTACGCTGAGTACCTACCTTTTAAATCTGCCGATGGCATCGAGCTCGACCAAGGTATCGCGCTCTACTTCCCTAACCCGCACTCTTTTACCGGCGAAGACGTTCTAGAGCTGCAAGGTCACGGTGGCCCAGTGGTTATGGATATGCTCATCAAGCGCATCCTGGGGATCTCTGGTGTGCGTGCAGCTCGCCCTGGTGAGTTCTCAGAGCGTGCGTTCTTGAACGACAAGATGGACTTAACCCAAGCTGAAGCGATTGCTGACTTGATTGACGCAAGCTCAGAAGAAGCGGCAAAATCAGCGCTGCAATCATTGCAAGGTGAGTTCTCTAAGCGCATTAATACGCTGGTCGATTCACTGATTCACCTACGAATCTATGTTGAAGCAGCGATAGACTTCCCTGAAGAAGAAATCGACTTTCTGGCTGACGGTAAAGTAAGTGCTGACTTACAGGCTATCATCGATAACCTAGAGGCGGTGCGCCAAGAAGCCAACCAAGGCGCCATCATGCGTGAAGGCATGAAGGTGGTGATCGCTGGTCGCCCAAATGCCGGTAAATCTAGTCTACTGAACGCGCTGTCAGGCAAAGAGTCGGCAATCGTGACCGATATTGCTGGTACCACACGTGATGTACTGCGAGAGCATATCCATATTGATGGTATGCCACTGCATATTATCGATACCGCAGGCTTACGTGATGCATCTGACGAAGTCGAAAAAATCGGCATTGAGCGTGCTTGGGAAGAAATTGCTCAGGCTGACCGAGTCCTATTTATGGTGGATGGCACTACAACCGATGCCACTGACCCGAAAGATATCTGGCCAGATTTCGTTGATCGTTTGCCAAATAACATAGGGATGACCGTCATTCGTAACAAAGCGGATCAAACCAATGAAGAGCTCGGGATTTGTCACGTAAACGATCCAACTCTGATTCGCTTGTCCGCAAAAACAGGTCAAGGCGTGGATGCCCTACGCAGTCATCTAAAAGAGTGTATGGGCTTTGCTGGTGGTCATGAAGGTGGCTTTATGGCTCGCCGTCGTCACTTAGATGCGCTTGAGCGTGCCTCTGAGCACCTCGATATTGGCCAGCAGCAACTTGAAGGCTACATGGCGGGTGAAATCTTGGCGGAAGAGCTTCGTATCACTCAGCAACACCTTAATGAGATAACGGGCGAGTTCAGCTCAGACGATCTCTTGGGGCGTATCTTCTCTTCATTCTGTATTGGTAAATAACCCAAGAAGGCTGGCTAATGCCGACCTTTTTCTTTAGTAAGGACAGCTTAATGATCCACATTATTACAGGTAGCACCTTAGGTGGCGCTGAATACGTTGGCGATCACCTTAATGATCTTCTAGAAGAACAAGGCCATGAGATAACGCTACACAACCAGCCTACATACAATGATATCCCTCAACAAGGCTTCTGGTTAGTGGTGACCTCGACCCATGGTGCCGGTGAATTTCCTGACAATATCAAGCCATTCATAGCCGATCTGACAGAGCACGCACCTCAACTCGATAAGGTTCGCTTTGCAGTCATTGCCATTGGTGATTCAAGCTACGACACCTTCTGCGCAGCAGGCCAAACCGCTCATGAGTTATTAACAAAACTTGGCGGACAGGCGATTTCTGACTGTTTTACCATCGATGTTTTGGAGACTCCGGTCCCTGAAGACGCTGCAGAAGAGTGGTTTAACGATCATAGTGACCAATTTTAACCCTCTATTCTCTTAAAAAAGCGGCTTTTGCCGCTTTTTTTGTGCCTGAATATCGAGATTGTGAATAACTTTTTGGGGTAAAAGCCGAAAATTAGCCATTTATTTTCAAGATCTGTTGTGGATAAGATCATACATATTCGGTGATTAACCTATAGTTATCCAAATAACAAGTTTTAGAGCTATTTACCCCTGTGAATAAGTAGCCATTTTGATCCCAGCTAATCCTCATCCTGATCAAAGTTAGATCACATCATTTGATCCAAAAAAGATCCATGATCTCGTTGATCATTTTTGACTTATCCACAGACCGCTTCGATCCTAATAATAGATCCAATAAAAGATCTCTTTAAAGATCTTATCTATATTAATTAAAAACAGCTTAATCGAAAAATTCCAAAAACGTTTTCTCAAGCTATGAAAACAGGTAGAATATCGCTCCTTTTTATCAGTCTAGAAAACGTTTGAATACCTGAGGTCGGTTCATGCTTTATCACGAAAAATTTGACGTCATCGTTGTTGGTGGCGGCCATGCAGGAACGGAAGCCGCACTCGCATCTGCACGTACTGGTCAAAGTACGTTATTACTTACTCATAATATCGATACCTTGGGACAAATGTCTTGTAACCCAGCTATCGGTGGTATCGGTAAGGGCCACTTGGTGAAAGAGGTCGATGCAATGGGTGGTTTGATGGCGCAAGCCATTGATCATGCAGGTATTCAGTTCAGAACACTAAACGCGTCAAAAGGCCCTGCGGTTCGTGCAACTCGCGCTCAAGCAGACCGTGCACTCTACAAAGCCTTTGTTCGTAATGTCCTTGAAAACACGCCAAATCTAACCTTGTTCCAGCAATCGGTTGATGACCTGATCGTTGAACAGGATCAAGTGGTCGGTGTGGTCACTCAAATGGGCCTTAAGTTCCGTGCTAATGCTGTGGTACTGACGGTAGGGACATTCCTCGGCGGTAAGATCCATATTGGTATGGAAAGCTCTTCTGGTGGTCGTGCTGGCGATCCACCATCGATCGCTTTGGCTGACCGACTTCGTGATCTTCCATTTCGAGTTGATCGCCTGAAAACAGGTACACCTCCTCGTATCGATGCGCGCAGTGTTGATTTTTCTGAACTTGAGGTTCAGCACGGTGATAACCCAACACCGGTTTTCTCATTCATGGGCAGCCGAGCACAACAGCCGCGCCAAATCCCATGTTACATCACGCATACCAATGAAAATACGCACGATGTGATTCGTGCCAACCTTGACCGTAGCCCGATGTACGCTGGCGTGATTGAGGGTATTGGTCCTCGCTACTGTCCTTCGATTGAAGACAAAGTGATGCGTTTTGCTGATAAAAACAGCCACCAAATTTTTATTGAGCCTGAAGGCCTAACGACACATGAGTTATACCCGAATGGTATCTCTACTAGTCTGCCGTTTGATGTACAGGTTCAAATTGTTCGCTCAATGAAAGGGTTCGAAAATGCTCACATCGTGCGTCCTGGCTACGCAATTGAGTATGATTTCTTTGATCCTCGCGACCTAAAACTGACTTACGAAACTAAGTTTATTAAAGGCTTGTTCTTTGCTGGTCAAATTAACGGTACTACCGGTTATGAAGAAGCAGCAGCACAAGGCCTCATGGCTGGCTTAAACGCAAGCTTATTCACTCAAGGCAAAGAGGGCTGGAGCCCACGTCGTGACCAAGCTTACATGGGCGTTCTTATCGATGACCTATCAACTATGGGCACCAAAGAACCGTACCGTATGTTTACGTCTCGTGCGGAATACCGTCTGTTGCTTCGTGAAGACAACGCCGATATCCGTCTGACAGAAAAATCTCGTGAACTTGGTTTGGTTGATGATGCGCGTTGGGCTCGATTCAACGAGAAGATGGACAACATGGAGAAAGAGCGTCAGCGTCTGAAAGAGACTTGGATTAATCCAAAATCTGAAGATATTGGCGCGCTGAACCAGATCCTAAAAACACCGATGTCTCGTGAAGCGAGCGGAGAAGATCTTCTGCGTCGTCCAGAAATGACTTATTCACAGCTGACGGCTCTGGATCGTTTTTCTCCAGCACTGGAAGATCAACAAGCGGCTGAGCAAGTTGAGATCCAAGTGAAGTACGAAGGCTACATTCAGCGTCAACAAGACGAAATTGAAAAATCACTGCGTCATGAAAACACCAAACTGCCGGCTGATATTGATTACAGCCAGGTAAAAGGGCTTTCTAACGAAGTAGTTCTAAAACTAACTAACGCTAAACCGGATTCAATTGGTATTGCTTCTCGTATTTCGGGTATTACACCTGCGGCAATTTCAATCCTATTGGTTTACTTGAAAAAACACGGCCTGTTGAAAAAGGGTGAGGAAGCATAATGAGCGTATTACGCGAAAAACTGGATCTCCTGATTGGCCAGACTGACCTAGAAGTATCTGAAAAACAACGTAGCCAGCTAGTTGGCTATGTTGAGTTACTCAACAAATGGAACAAGGCTTACAATCTGACTTCGGTTCGTGACCCATTAGAAATGATGGTGAAACATATCTTAGATAGCATCATTGTTAGCACTCACTTACAGGGTAAGCGCTTTATCGATGTGGGAACCGGACCTGGCTTACCTGGGATTCCGCTCTCAATCATGAACCCAGACTGCGAGTTTTACTTGCTAGATAGCTTAGGTAAGCGTATTCGTTTTATTAAGCAGGTGGTTCACGAGTTGGGAATCGACAACGTCGTGCCGGTCCAAAGCCGTGTTGAAGAGTTTCAACCTGAAGAAAAGTTTGATGCAGTGCTCAGTCGCGCATTTGCGTCAATGACAGACATGGTAGAGTGGTGTCACCATTTACCTAAAGAGCAATCCGGTGTATTTTTGGCTCTTAAGGGACAACATCCTAGAGATGAAATCGACCTGTTACCTGAATGGTGTTCAGTGACAGACATCAAAGCTTTGCGAGTACCAGAGCTTGATGGAGAGCGTCATCTAGTAACTTTATCGCGTCAGGGATAATCAGCGAGGCCATAGTGGGTAGAATCGTAGCAATTGCCAACCAGAAGGGCGGCGTAGGAAAAACAACAACTTGCATTAACTTAGCAGCATCAATGGCGGCGACAAAGCGCAAGATATTGGTTGTTGACCTCGATCCTCAAGGTAATGCCACTATGGCGAGCGGTGTCGACAAATATCAGGTTGAAGCAACTGCTTACGATTTGTTGGTTGAAGACACCCCATTTGATGAGGTGGTTTGTCGAAGTACATCTGGCAATTATGACCTCATCGCCGCTAACGGTGATGTTACTGCGGCAGAAATCAAGCTGATGGAAGTGTTTGCGCGCGAAGTTCGCCTTAAAAACGCACTCGCATCCATTCGCGATAATTATGATTTCATCTTTATTGATTGCCCACCCTCATTAAACCTTCTTACAATTAATGCCATGGCAGCTGCCGATTCCGTATTAGTTCCAATGCAATGTGAATACTTTGCTCTTGAAGGTTTGACTGCGTTGATGGATACCATAAGCAAGCTTGCGGCGGTGGTGAACGAGAACCTGAAGATCGAAGGTCTTCTGCGTACTATGTATGATCCTCGCAACCGCTTATCAAACGAAGTATCAGATCAACTCAAAAAACACTTCGGTAGCAAGGTCTACCGAACTGTGATCCCTAGAAATGTACGTCTTGCTGAAGCGCCGAGTCACGGCAAACCTGCAATGTACTACGACAAATATTCCGCTGGTGCTAAGGCATACCTTGCACTTGCTGGCGAAATGTTGCGTCGTGAAGAAGTCCCAGTATAGGTCTAACCAAAGGAATTCGCTCAATGTCTAAGCGTGGTTTAGGAAAAGGGCTAGATGCATTGCTTGCAACTAGTTCAATGGCTCGTGAAAAACAGCAAGTCGCTTCTCATAGTCAGGCGTTATCGGCTGATGGAGAGCTTACAGAATTGGCTGTTGGTAGCTTGAGGCCAGGTGTTTATCAACCGCGTAAAGATATCGCGTCTGAAGCGCTAGAAGAGCTGGCGGCTTCAATTCAATCTCAAGGCATCATTCAGCCAATCGTTGTACGTCCATTAGCGCAAGATCAGTATGAGATTATTGCGGGTGAGCGTCGTTGGAGAGCGGCTCGTCAAGCAGGCCTTAAGCAAGTGCCGTGTCTGGTCAAGCGAGTGGAAGACAAGGCCGCGATTGCGATGGCGTTAATCGAGAATATTCAGCGTGAAGACCTGAATGTTATTGAAGAAGCACAAGCGCTAGAGCGCTTACAGAATGAATTTGAACTGACGCACCAGCAAGTCGCTGATGTGATTGGTAAATCGAGAGCAACGGTTAGTAACTTATTACGTCTAAATCAGCTCGAAAATGAAGTAAAAGGTTTAGTTTCCAATAAACAACTGGAAATGGGGCATGCTCGAGCACTGCTTGCGCTCGAAGGTGATACCCAGGTTGAGGCAGCGAACACTGCGGCGACCAAAAACATGACCGTGCGTCAAACTGAACAACTTGTCAAAAAGTGTTTAAAACCAGACGTTGAGCCAGAATCGAAGCCAGAAGACACAGAAGCTATCGAACTTTCACGAAGACTCACTGAAAAATTGCAAGCAAACGTTTCAGTTACTCGTTCTGTTAGCGGTAAGTCAAAAGTGACAATTACTCTTGATGAGCCTCACAAATTAGAGCAACTTATTGCTAAATTAGAGTACTAAATGAGATAATTGATTTAGGTCAATTATGTAATAAACAAGTAATTTCGTACAAAAGTTGTCGGTTTGTATGCAAAAATGTAAATGATTGCAGCGTTCTTATTGCAATCGATTTGGCTGAACGTATAATTTTCGCCAATTTCTCAGCACGCTTTTTAGCGAGTGGTAAAGTGGGCTTAAAGAGGAACGAATACATGGTAGCGGCGTTAGCAAGACCAGGACGAGTGCTTGCAAAGCAAATGTTATTGATCGAGCTTAGCGCGGTTATATTAGTGGCGATAGGGTTAGGTTTAGCTGTTAATCCTGACTGGGGTTTTGCTGCATTTATCGGTGGCGGCATTTTTGTCATCGCGAATGTGGTTTTTTGTGTGTGTGCTTTCCTTTTTTGTGGAGCTCGCGCGACTAAGTTAGTTGCGGCGTCGTTCTATGCTGGCGAAGCGCTAAAAATCCTAATCACAGTTCTACTATTCTCTATTGTCTACATGTATATGCAGGTGGAGTTAATTCCCCTCAAACTGACCTATTTACTGGTTCTTGGTATTAATATCTTTGCGCCAGTGCTTTTCATTAACAATAAGAAATAGGACGAGTTATGGCTGCGGCAACAGCATCCGGATACATTGAACACCACCTACAGAATCTATCTTTAGCTAAGTTAGGTTTTGTAGAGGAGACAAGTTTCTGGAACGTACATATAGACAGTCTGTTTTTTTCGGTGTTGACAGGGATGTTATTCCTTTGGGTTTTTCGCTCAGTCGCTAAGAAAGCAACAGTAGGTGTACCTGGTAAGCTTCAGTGTTTTGTAGAAATGGTAGTGGAATTCGTTGGCGACAACGTTAAAGAAACTTTCCATGGCCGCAACCCGCTGATTGCCCCATTAGCACTGACTATATTCTGCTGGATTATTTTAATGAACTTGATGGACTTAGTGCCAATCGATTTCTTACCATATCCTGCAGAGCATTGGTTAGGCATCCCTTACTTGAAAGTGGTTCCTACAGCTGATGTAAATATAACCATGGCAATGGCTCTAGGTGTTTTTGCTCTGATGATCTACTACAGCATCAAAGTAAAAGGCTTGGGCGGATTTGCTAAAGAATTGGCACTGCATCCATTTAATCATCCAATCATGATTCCATTTAACTTGGTACTTGAGGTAATTTCGCTTCTGGCGAAGCCACTATCTCTAGGTATGCGTTTATTTGGTAATATGTTTGCGGGTGAGGTGGTGTTTATTCTTATCGCGGCAATGCTACCGTGGTACTTACAATGGGTAGGTGCACTACCTTGGGCTATCTTCCATATCTTGGTTATTTTGATTCAAGCATTTGTTTTCATGATGTTGACAATTGTTTACTTATCAATGGCTCATGAAGATAGTGATCACTAAAAAAAAATTTTTAAGCTTTATTCTAACTATTAATGTTAATCGGAGAACGTAAATGGAAACTGTACTAAGTTTTTCAGCAATCGCTGTTGCTATTATTGTTGGTCTTTGTGCCGTAGGTACTGCAATTGGTTTTGCTATTCTTGGTGGTAAATTCCTAGAAGGCGCTGCGCGTCAACCTGAAATGGCTCCTATGCTACAAGTTAAGATGTTCATCATCGCTGGTCTACTGGATGCTGTTCCAATGATCGGTATCGTAATCGCACTACTATTCACGTTTGCTAACCCATTTGTTGGTCAACTAGCAGGCTAATTAACTCTTCAATAGTTAATTAAATTTTTGTAGTTGATTCTTAACGAGGGGTAGCTGTTGTGAATATGAACGCAACTCTGCTAGGTCAAGCAATTGCTTTTTCACTGTTTGTTTGGTTCTGCATGAAATATGTATGGCCACCAATCATGCAAGCAATTGAAGAGCGTCAGAAGAAAATTGCTGACGGTCTAGTAGCCGCTGAGCGCGCTGCTAAAGACTTGAACCTGGCACAAGCCAACGCTTCTGAGCAAATGAAAGAAGCAAAGCGCACTGCAACTGAGGTTATTGAACAGGCAAACAAACGTAAAGCTCAAATTATTGATGAAGCTCGCGAAGAAGCTCAGGCAGAACGCCAGAAAATCTTAGCGCAAGCGGAAGCAGAACTTGAAGCTGAGCGCACACGTGCCCGTGATGACCTGCGCAAACAAGTCGCAACTCTGGCTATAGCTGGTGCTGAGAAGATCCTTGAGCGTACGATCGATAAAGACGTACACAAAGACCTTCTTGACAACATTACTGCAAAACTTTAAAGCAAGGGGCTGTATATGTCTGATTTGACAACAATCGCACGCCCCTATGCTAAAGCAGCTTTTGACTTTGCGGTAGAGAAAGGTGAGCTTGACCAATGGAGTCAAATGCTCTCTTTTGCTGCCGAAGTGGCACAAAACAATGATATCCACAATCTACTAAGCAGTTCTCTAACTGCTGAAAAATTAGCGGAAGTATTCATTGCAGTTTGTGGCGAACAATTTGATGAATTCGGCCAGAACTTGATTAAAGTGATGGCAGAGAATGGCCGCTTAATGGCTTTTCCTGATGTTTGCAAAGAGTTCTTATTGCTCAAACAAGAGCACGAGAAAGAGATCGACGTTGAAGTAACTTCAGCAGTTGAACTTTCAGAAGAACAACGCGCAGATATCAGCAGCAAATTGGAACAGCGCCTAGCGCGCAAAGTACAGCTGAATTGCAGTATAGATGAGACTCTGCTTAGCGGAGTTATTATTCGAGCCGGAGACCTAGTCATCGATAACTCAGCGCGTGGTCGACTAGACCGCCTGAGCGATGCATTGCAGTCTTAATGGGGATTGGAGCATGCAACTTAATTCCACTGAAATTAGCGATCTAATTAAACAACGTATTGAATCTTTCGACGTTGTTAGTGAAGCTCGCAATGAAGGTACTATCGTTTCGGTAAGCGATGGCATCCTTAGCATTCACGGCCTAGCGGACGTGATGCAAGGTGAAATGATTGAACTACCGGGTGGCCGTTACGCGCTAGCACTTAACTTGAACCGTGATTCGGTTGGTGCTGTTGTAATGGGCCCATATGCTGACCTACAGGAAGGCATGAAAGTTACAGGTACTGGCCGCATTCTTGAAGTGCCAGTAGGTCCAGAACTACTTGGTCGTGTTGTAAACACACTAGGTGAGCCAATTGATGGCAAAGGTCCTATCGAAGCGAAACTGACTTCGCCTGTAGAAGTAATTGCACCAGGTGTAATCGACCGTAAATCGGTAGATCAACCTGTACAAACTGGTTACAAGTCTGTTGATTCAATGATCCCAATCGGTCGTGGTCAACGTGAGCTAGTAATCGGTGACCGTCAAACTGGTAAAACAGCGATGGCGATCGATGCGATTATTAACCAAAAAGATTCAGGTATTTTCTCTATCTACGTAGCAATCGGTCAGAAAGCATCGACTATCGCTAACGTAGTTCGCAAACTAGAAGAGCACGGCGCGCTAGCTAACACTATCGTTGTTGTTGCATCAGCTTCTGAATCTGCAGCGCTACAATACCTAGCGCCATACGCAGGTTGTGCGATGGGTGAATACTTCCGTGATCGCGGTGAAGATGCATTGATTGTTTATGATGATCTATCTAAGCAAGCTGTAGCTTACCGTCAGATCTCGCTACTACTTAAGCGTCCACCAGGTCGTGAAGCGTTCCCAGGTGATGTTTTCTACCTTCACTCTCGTCTACTAGAGCGTGCTGCTCGTGTAAGCGAACACTACGTAGAAACATTCACTAACGGTGAAGTGAAAGGCAAGACTGGTTCTTTAACTGCTCTTCCTATCATCGAAACGCAAGCTGGTGACGTATCTGCATTCGTACCGACGAACGTAATCTCGATTACCGATGGTCAGATCTTCCTACAAACTGAGCTATTCAACGCGGGCGTACGTCCAGCTGTTGACCCAGGTATCTCAGTATCTCGTGTAGGTGGTTCAGCGCAGACTAAAATCATCAAGAAGCTATCTGGCGGTATCCGTACAGCTCTAGCACAGTACCGTGAACTTGCGGCATTCGCACAGTTCTCGTCTGACCTTGATGAAGCGACTAAGAAGCAGCTAGACCATGGTCAAAAAGTTACAGAGCTAATGAAGCAGAAGCAATACGCTCCTATGTCTGTATTTGACCAAGCACTTGTAATCTTCGCTGCAGAGCGTGGTTACCTTCAAGACGTAGAGCTTGCTAAGCTTCTAGACTTTGAAGCTGCTTTACTATCGTTTGCTCGCGGTCAATATGGCGATCTAGCTACACAGATCGACACAACGGGTGCTTACAACAATGATATCGAAGCTGAGCTGAAGAAGCTTGTCGACGATTTCAAAGCAACCCAGACCTGGTAATTGGTGGGTGGCCTTCGGGTCACCTCATACCATTAACGGAGAGTAACGATGGCCGGCGCAAAAGAGATACGTAATAAAATCGGTAGTGTTAAAAGCACACAGAAGATTACGAAAGCAATGGAAATGGTAGCAGCTTCAAAAATGCGTCGTTCTCAAGACGCAATGGAAGCTACTCGTCCATATGCAGAAACAATGCGTAAAGTGATCGGTCATTTGGCTAACGGTAGCCTTGAGTATAAGCATCCTTATCTTGAGGAACGTGAAGCCAAACGTGTTGGTTACATCATCGTTTCTACAGACCGTGGTCTTTGTGGTGGTTTGAACATTAACTTGTTCAAGAAAGCCATGAACGACATGAAAGATTGGTCTGAGAAAGGTGCTGACGTTGAACTGGCAATTATCGGTTCAAAAGCAACAGCATTTTTCAACAACAGCGGCGCGAAAGTAGCAGCTCAAGTTTCTGGCCTAGGCGATAGTCCTAGCCTTGAAGACTTAATCGGCTCTGTAAGCGTAATGCTAAAGAAATATGATGAAGGTGAATTGGATCGCCTGTTCGTAGTGTTCAACAAGTTTGAAAACACTATGGTACAAGAACCAACGATCGATCAATTACTTCCTTTGCCTAAATCAGATAGCGAAGATATGCAGCGCGATCATGCTTGGGACTACATTTATGAGCCTGAGCCAAAACCACTACTAGATGCACTATTGGTTCGTTACGTCGAATCTCAAGTGTACCAAGGTGTGGTAGAGAACCTTGCTTGTGAGCAAGCGGCTCGAATGATTGCAATGAAAGCTGCAACCGACAACGCTAGCGACCTAATCGATGATTTAGAGCTTGTGTACAACAAGGCGCGTCAAGCGGCTATTACACAAGAACTTTCTGAAATCGTTTCAGGCGCAGCAGCGGTTTAATCGCTTATTCGTTTTAAGCTTAGGTAAAACTAAATAGTTAGAGGATTAACGATGGCTACAGGTAAGATCGTACAGATCATCGGTGCGGTAGTCGACGTAGAGTTCCCACAGGGCGAAGTACCTCGTGTATACGATGCTCTGAATGTTAATGAAGTGAAAGAGCGTCTAGTTCTTGAAGTTCAGCAACAACTTGGCGGTGGCGTAGTTCGCGCAATCGTAATGGGTAGCTCTGATGGTTTACGTCGTGGTTTGACAGTTGAAAATACTGGCGCTCCAATCTCAGTACCAGTAGGTACTAAGACCTTAGGTCGTATCATGAACGTTCTAGGTGACGCGATTGATGAGTGTGGTGAAATCGGTGCAGAAGAGCACTACGCAATTCACCGTGAAGCTCCAAGCTACGAAGAACAGTCTAACGAGACAGCTCTTCTAGAGACGGGTGTTAAGGTAATCGACTTGGTTTGTCCATTCGCTAAGGGTGGTAAAATCGGTCTATTCGGTGGTGCAGGTGTAGGTAAGACCGTTAACATGATGGAACTTATCAACAACATCGCACTTCAACACTCTGGCCTATCTGTATTTGCAGGTGTAGGTGAGCGTACTCGTGAAGGTAACGATTTCTACTTTGAAATGCAGGAAGCAGGCGTTGTAAACGTTGAAAACCCTGAAGAATCTAAAGTAGCGATGGTTTACGGTCAGATGAACGAGCCACCAGGTAACCGTCTACGTGTTGCACTGACTGGTCTAACAATGGCTGAGCGTTTCCGTGACGAAGGTCGTGACGTTCTACTATTCGTAGATAACATCTACCGTTACACGCTTGCAGGTACTGAGGTATCAGCACTTCTAGGCCGTATGCCTTCTGCGGTAGGTTACCAACCTACTCTTGCAGAAGAAATGGGTGTTCTACAAGAGCGTATCACGTCAACTAAGCAAGGTTCTATCACGTCTGTACAGGCGGTATACGTACCTGCGGATGACTTGACTGACCCGTCTCCAGCAACAACGTTCGCGCACTTGGATGCAACGGTTGTACTTAACCGTAACATCGCAGCTATGGGTCTATACCCAGCGATCGACCCGCTAGATTCTACATCTCGCCAACTGGATCCATTGGTAGTTGGACAAGAGCACTACGACATCGCTCGTGGCGTTCAGTCTACACTTCAGCGCTATAAAGAGCTGAAAGATATCATTGCTATCCTAGGTATGGACGAGCTATCTGAAGAAGATAAGCAAGTAGTATCTCGTGCTCGTAAGATTGAGAAGTTCCTTACTCAGCCTTACCACGTAGCGGAAGTATTTACTGGTGACCCAGGTGTTTACGTACCTCTAAAAGAGACTCTACGTGGCTTCCAAGGTCTACTATCTGGTGAATACGATGACATTCCAGAGCAAGCGTTCATGTACTGCGGTACTATCGACGAAGCTATTGAGAATGCTAAGAAGCTATAAGGCTAACTAGGAGGCGATATGGCAGCAATAACCTTTCACCTAGACGTAGTAAGTGCAGAGAAAAAGCTTTTCTCTGGTCTTGTTGAGACGTTTCAGGTGACCGGTAGTGAGGGTGAGCTTGGTATTTTCCATGGTCATACTCCACTGCTGACCGCTATCAAGCCTGGTATGGTGCGTATTGTTAAGCAGCACGGCCACGAAGAAATCATTTATGTTTCTGGTGGTATGGTAGAAGTTCAGCCTGGTACAGCGACTGTACTGGCTGATACAGCTATCCGTGGTGAAGAACTAGACGCAGCAAAGGCGGAAGAAGCTAAGCGCAAGGCTGTGGAGAATATCCAAAATCAGCATGGCGACATAGACTTCGCACAAGCGGCCGGTGAACTGGCTAAAGCCATTGCTCAGTTACGAGTTATCGAACTGACAAAACAGCGCCGCTAATCTTTTATAAGATTATTGGTTCTGAGCTAAAGGCGACCTAAGGGTCGCCTTTTTGTTTTTTTGCATTCTCATGAGTGCTCACTTTACGTATCGCTACCGATTAAATGGTTATTACGATTTAAGTTTTTGCCTCAAAACGGTTACAATATCAGCTTAATAAAAATTACGTCGGATAGGTTTACAATGAAGTTTAGCGCGGTAATTCTTGCAGCGGGCAAAGGTACTCGCATGTACTCAAACACACCAAAGGTTCTGCATACTCTTGCAGGCAAACCAATGGTGAAGCATGTGATCGATACCTGTAATGGTCTAGGCGCTCAAAATATCCACTTGGTTTACGGCCATGGTGGTGATCAGATGAAGGCTACTTTGGCTGAGGAATCGGTAAATTGGGCACTGCAAGCAGAGCAGTTAGGTACAGGTCACGCGGTTGATCAGGCATCAGCGCACTTTGCTGATGATGAGAAAGTACTGGTGCTTTACGGTGATGTTCCTCTTATCTCGCCTGAAACTATTGAAAACCTATTAGATGCTCAGCCAAACGGTGGTATTGCACTACTTACGGTTGTGCTGGATAACCCAATGGGTTACGGCCGTATCATTCGTCGCAATGGTCCAGTAGTGGCTATCGTTGAACAAAAAGATGCAACGGATGAGCAGAAGCTTATCAAAGAGATCAACACTGGCGTTATGGTTGCGACGGGTGGTGATCTCAAGCGCTGGTTGTCTGGTTTAAGCAATGACAACGCGCAAGGTGAATACTACCTGACTGACGTTATTGCTGCGGCTCACGATGAAGGTCGTGCGGTAGAAGCGGTACATCCAGTTAGCCCAATTGAAGTTGAAGGCGTGAACGATCGCTCTCAACTGGCTCGTCTAGAACGTGCTTACCAAGCAGAGCAAGCTGACAAACTATTGAAACAGGGCGTTATGTTACGCGACCCTAGCCGTTTTGATCTACGTGGCGAACTGCAGTGTGGTATGGACGTTGAGATCGATACCAACGTTATTATTGAAGGCAGCGTAAGTATTGGTGATAACGTGGTTATCGGCACTGGATGTGTTTTAAAAGACTGTGAAATTGATGACAACACGGTTATTCGCCCATACAGCGTAATTGAAGGTGCAACTGTTGGTGAAGACTGTACCGTTGGTCCATTTACTCGCCTACGTCCAGGTGCTGACATGCGTAATGATTCGCACGTTGGTAACTTTGTGGAAGTGAAGAACACTCGTCTTGGTGAAGGCTCTAAAGCGAACCACCTTACTTACTTAGGTGATGCTGAGATTGGCCAGCGTGTTAACGTTGGTGCTGGTGCTATTACTTGTAACTACGATGGTGCGAACAAGTTTAAGACCATCATCGGCGATGACGTATTCGTTGGTTCTGATAGCCAATTAATCGCCCCTGTTACTATCGGCAATGGCGCGACAGTAGGCGCGGGTTCAACGGTAACGCGTGATGTTTCTGAAAATGAACTGGTTATCAGCCGTGCTAAAGAGCGCAAGATTGCGGATTGGCAGCGCCCAAAGAAAAAGTAATCTTCTAACACTTAAAGTTTGATTCTTGTGAAAGCCAGCAACTAACGTTGCTGGCTTTTTTGTCATCATTTACTGATAAAAAAATAATCTATTTCCTAATTGTATTTTGTAGGCAGATTGCTAATATTCAGGCTATCATTCTGTAAATTTAAAGTGTGTGCAAAATGAGACTTGTTGATAAAAAGTGGCAAACCTTGCCGATCGTTATTTTATCTTTTTCAATGCTGGTGGGCTTATACGGCTTTTACATCACCTTGGAAAAGTTAGTGGTAGAGAACGAACGTAACCATCTCGTCTCATTGATGTCTGATGTTGTCTACGCAATCCGTGAAGATAGCAGTTTGTTTACTCCCGGAGTGGATGTGGACGACTACATTGGCAACCTTACGCAAGCCAGTACTCGGTTGAGGATTCAGGTCATTAACACTGACGGAGTGGTGATTGGTGATACAGACCTTTCCGATCATGCACTTGCTAGCGTTGAGAACCACAGCAATCGTCCCGAGTTTCAGCAAGCTTTGAAAACCGGCCTTGGCAGCGATGTGCGCTTTAGTACCGTCACCTCTGTCGATCGTATCTATTACTCGCACAAAGAGTCGATGAATGGCAGCAGTTTCGTTATCGTGATTTCTTCACCAATGCATCAACTTAAGCAGATGAATTTCCAGCTAATGGGTATTCTGATCGGGATGGTCGTATTGAGCTTGAGCTTTTTGATTGGCACTTCGTATGTGAGTAACCGTCAGATAGTGCACAAGGTCGAAGAAGAGCAGAAGAAGCAAGATGAGCGCATTCGCCAAAGAACCCATGAGATTGAGCTGATGCACCGTCTGGCCAATATGCTTGCGGCATGTAACAACATGGTGGAAGCTCAGCAGATCGTCTCAGATATCTTGCCGCGAGTTCTTGGTAAGATGAACGGCAGTGTTTCATTGATGCGTGCTTCGCGTAACCAGCTCATCACTCAGCTAGATTGGGGGGATGCTTGGCCAGGAAGTGCAAGCTTTGCACCGGAAGAGTGTTGGTCACTGCGCAAGGGGCGAGCGCATCAATCAAATGATGACTTCCACTCGTTAACTTGTGGTCACATGCATGAGATGGAAAACAATCAGACTCTTTGTATCCCATTGACTGCGCATGGCAACACCATTGGCATCATGCACCTTTATTTCGGTCAAGGTCATATCGAGATTGACTCAATCACCGAGCAATTGGCTTTCAGTGTGTCAGAACATCTAGGTTTGGCGCTGGCTAACTTGAGCCTGCAAGAGAAGCTTCGCTCACAAGCCTTGAGCGATCCACTGACAGGGCTATTCAACCGCCGCTTCTTCGAGCAGAAGCTAGAAGAGCACTCGATGAATTCGGCCACCAGCGAACAGCCACTGTCTTTGTTAATGCTCGATTTGGATCACTTTAAACGCTTCAATGACAACTTTGGCTATGATGCAGGAGACTTCGTACTAAAAGAGATCAGTGCGCTACTCAAACAGAGTGTCAGTGAAGATGAGATCGCTTGTCGCTTAGGTGGTGAAGAGTTGGCGGTGCTGCTTCCACATTACACCATGCAGCAAGCGACCGAGTTCGGACAAACCTTGTGTGATGCAGTTCGTTCTATGCACTTAGAACACAAAGGGCTTTCTTTAGGTCAGTTAGGTGTATCGATCGGTGTTGCTACGTGTCCTAAGCCAGCCTCAGATACCGAATCTCTAGTGAAGATGGCGGACAACGCGTTGTACATGGCAAAAGACATGGGACGCAGTCGAGTGGTTAACTATGAGGAATACAGCCGCCAAAAGGCACCTGCGTTAGAAGTGGTTGATGGAGAAGCGGTTTCGCAGTAACTCTAGTGAGTACAACATTCAGATATAAAAAGAGCGAGTAACCTCGCTCTTTTTTGTTTTTACGAAGTTAGAAACTAGTCTTGCTTCTCTTCTGCAACAACACGAGAGTTATCTGGTGCTGCAAAGTGTTCAGAAAGCTCTTTGTTCGACACAATGTAGCCAACCCATAGGGCGCCCAAACAAATCACAACTGCGATGCCTGTTGCACTTAGTGCTTGGCTTGCCATTGCTGCTACCAATGCGCTTGATAGGCCGCTGATGCTGATTTGCAAGCTATTCTGTAGACCAGCCGCTGTTGCTGGGCTTTGTTTCGCACTTGATAGAGCACGGTTTACTACGATTGGGTAAAGCGCGCCATTCGCGATTGCAATCAGACAGAAGGGTGCAAGTAGAGGCCAGATTGATGTCAGTTCCCACTGCGATGCGATAAAGATAAGCATTGCAGCAACGCTGAACAAACCAATCAGATTTCTTAGTACCACACCATCACCATACTTCTTCACGGCTTGCTTACCGAAGTAACCACCCGCCATGAATGCGATCGTCTGTGGGATGAAACTCAGACCGATGTCTTTTGCTTCGTAGCCTAATTGAGCCATGATCTCAGGCATACCCGTTAGGT
The DNA here is from genome assembly GCF_024347355.1 of Vibrio chagasii. Lineage (NCBI taxonomy): Bacteria > Pseudomonadati > Pseudomonadota > Gammaproteobacteria > Vibrionales > Vibrionaceae > Vibrio > Vibrio chagasii. The sequence goes on along the minus strand of NZ_AP025465.1, from coordinate 3,390,086 downwards.
AAGCGAAGAACGCTGCAGAAGCCGATGCAAACATCAATACGTTGCCCACGTAAGGCTTCGATTTCAGCAGCATCTTGATATCAGTCTTAACTGATGTTTGTTTTACTTCTGGCGCTTCTTTTGGTTGAGCCATAGTGGTTGCCACTAGCAGCGCACCCATCAGTGTTAACGTCACGAAGATGCTGTGCCAGCCAAAGTTATCTGCCAGTAGTACACCAAGTTGAGGTGCCAGAGCTGGAGACAGTGCCACCAAAGGCATGATGGTTGCAAAAATTTGTTGGCTGCTGCTCTCTGAGTAACGCTTAATAACCATCGCTTGCCAGATTACCGCTGGTGCACATACGCCAATCGCTTGAATGAAGCGCAGCGTCAGTAGGTGCCATACCTCAGTACTGAATGCCAAACCGAACGAAGCGGCAGTGAAAATAAAAAGACCAACCGCTAGCGTATTGCGGTGACCGTATTTATCACTCGCTAATCCCCATAGAAGTTGACCCATAGCCATACCGCCAAGGAACACAGTAAGAGATAGTGCTATCTGTTCAGGACCGGTTGCGAAATCGATCTCCATCGCCTTAAATGCAGGAAGGTACATATCGGTCGCGATAAAACCTAGCATTGAAAGTACTGCAAGGTAAACCAATTGAAATTTAGAAATATTCATAAGATGCCGTTACGCTAAAAGTAGTGATGTTTTTATCATCAAAAAAATTGTTTGATATACAGAGGTAAAAGTCCCTGTTTATTTATGCTGACATTCTATTTTTCGGATCTGATAAAATAAAACGCTAAAATATGTGGTTATCAATCAAAAAATTTGAAGGCTTATGTTCTCTAAATCCTCTTTAGAAATGCTCGATACTGTGGCGCGCTTAGGCAGTTTTACCGCGGCGGCTGAGCAGTTGCACAAAGTACCCTCGGCGATCAGTTATGGTGTTAGGCAGGTCGAGCAAGAACTGGATGTGCTACTTTTCAGGCGCTTACCGAGAAAGGTCGAGCTCACTCCGGCAGGTGAACTGTTCATTGAAGAGGCGCGTGCACTGCTGAGGCAGATGGAAGAGGTCAGTGCTCAGACTCGTCGAGCAGCTCGTGGCTGGAAGAAAACTTTGCGCCTCACGCTCGACAATGTGGTGAAGCTCGACAAGATGAAGCCGATGATTGAAGAGTTTTATCAAACTTTTGAGTTTGCTGAGCTACAGATCAACATGGAAGTGTTTAACGGCTCTTGGGAGGCAATAGCACAAGGTAGAGCGGATATCGTGATTGGCGCGACCTCTGCGGTGCCAGTGGGTGGCGATTTTGAAGTCAAAGACATGGGGCAATTAGATTGGGCGTTTGTGATGTCGCCAAGCCACCCGTGTGTGCGCGAACAGAACCTTAATGAAGAGTTCGTGAGCCAATATCCAGCTATCTGCTTGGATGATACCTCAAGCGTGCTGCCTAAGCGTCATACTGGACACTACGCCAATCAAAGGCGTTTGCTGTTACCTAACTGGTATAGCGCTATTGAATGCCTGAAGAACGGTGTTGGCGTGGGGTACATGCCGAGGCATATTGCCGCGCCGATTATCGAACAAGGTTTGCTGGTGGAGAAAATCTTGCCAGAGCCTAGCCCGTTGAGCCAGTGCTGTTTGGTGTGGCGAAAAGACGATAACCATAAGTTGATCGAGTGGATGGTCAATTATTTAGGATCCAGTGAACAACTTCACCGTGATTGGTTGGATCATCGCAAAGCGATCTAGTTGAAAGATCTTTGTTGGTAAGATCAAAAAGAGCGAGTGAAAACTCGCTCTTTTGTTTCGGTAGATCTCTCTTATGACAAGAAAAACTTGTAAGAAGGGTTATCAGTTTCATCTTTACACTGGTAACCAAGCTCTCTGAGGTGAGTAGAGAACTGAGCCAAATCATCATCATCCAGTTCGAATCCACACAATACACGGCCGTAATCAGCGCCGTGGTTACGGTAGTTGAACAGGCTGATATTCCAATGGGTACCTAAGGTATCAAGGAACTTAATCAATGCACCTGGATATTCTGGAAACTCAAAGCTGTACAAGCGCTCTTTCAATGGTTTTGATGGTTTGCCACCAATCATGTAACGAATGTGCAGTTTTGCCATCTCATCATCAGACAGATCGACGACTGGATAGCCACCTTCACGCAGGTCGTTGATGATGTGATCGAGTTCTTCTTGTCCACCATTGAGACGTACACCGACGAAGATGTTCGCTAGGCTGTCGTCGTTATGACGGTAGTTAAACTCAGTCACAGCACGGCCGCCAATGATATTACAGAACTCTAGGAAGGCACCTTGTCGCTCAGGAATAGTAACCGCAAGCAGACCTTCGCGCTTCTCACCCAGCTCACAACGTTCAGACACATAGCGCAGACCATGGAAGTTGGTGTTGGCACCAGACAGTACCGTTGCCAGTTGCTTACCTTGCAGTTGGTTTTGCTCGGCAAACTTCTTCAATCCTGCCAGAGCAAGCGCACCAGAAGGCTCGGCAATCGCACGAGTATCTTCGAAGATGTCTTTCACTGCAGAGCAGATCTCATCGCTAGACACGGCAATGTGACCATCGATGTACTGCTGACACAGACGGAATGTCTCTTCACCAATACGCTTAACCGCAACGCCATCGGCAAACATGCTGACTTGATCCAGTACTACTGGCTCACCAGCATCTAACGCTGCTTTCAAGCAAGATGAATCTTCGGGTTCAACCGCGATGACTTTAATCTCAGGCATCAGCTGCTTAACCAGCACTGCAACACCAGCAGCCAAACCACCACCACCGACAGGCACAAAGATGTAGTCCATATGACCATTTTGCTGAAGCATCTCCATACCCATGGTGCCTTGTCCTGCTATCACCAATGGGTGATCGAAAGGAGGCACAAAGGTGTAGCCATGTTCAGCAGAAAGGCGTTCTGCTTCAGCCTTCGCTTCATCAAAGTTGCTGCCGTGCAGAACCACGTTACCACCAAAGCCACGTACCGCATCAACCTTGATGTCTGGTGTGGTTTTTGGCATCACAATCGTGGTTTGAATACCAAGCTTAGAACCGGACAGCGCCATACCTTGAGCATGGTTACCTGCCGATGCGGCAATCACACCTGCGGCTTTCTGTTGCTCTGAAAGGCTTGATACCATGTTGTAGGCACCACGTAGCTTGAACGAGTGGACCGGCTGACGGTCTTCGCGCTTCAGCTGAACCTGATTACCAATACGAGCGCTTAAGCGGGGCATCTCTTGTAGAGGTGTCACGATTGCTGCTTCGTAAACTGGCGCTCTCAGGATCTGACGCAGATAATCTGCGCCAGTTTGTTTTTGGGGACTGACCGTGTCATCACTCATAGATTAGCCCTCAAGCTTCGACTTATCACGCACCGCGCCTTTATCAGCACTGGTTGCCATGCTTGCGTAAGCTTTTAGTGCGAATGATACTTCACGTTGACGGTTTGCTGGTTTCCAGCCTAGTGCATCTTGCTTAACACGACGTGCTTCTAGCTCAGCTTCAGGCACATCAAGTGTGATCGAACGGCTAGGGATATCGATAGTGATGATGTCGCCATCTTGAACTAGGCCGATAGTACCGCCACTTGCTGCTTCTGGAGAAGCGTGACCGATAGATAGACCCGATGTACCACCAGAGAAACGACCATCCGTTAGTAGTGCACAAGACTTACCTAAGCCCATCGATTTTAGGTAAGTCGTTGGGTAAAGCATCTCTTGCATGCCCGGACCACCTTTAGGGCCTTCGTAACGGATAACAACCACTTCACCCGCTTTTACTTTACCGCCTAAGATGCCTTCTACGGCTGTGTCTTGGCTTTCAAATACGATAGCAGGACCTTGGAATTTCAGGTTCTCTTCATCAACACCGGCTGTCTTAACGATACAACCGTCAACGGCAATGTTGCCTGAAAGTACCGCTAGGCCACCTTCTTGGCTGAATGCATTCTCTTTAGTGCGGATACAACCTTCTTTACGGTCGTCATCAAGGCGATCCCAACGGCAATCTTGTGAGAAGGCTTTGGTAGTACGAATACCTGCTGGGCCAGCGCGGAAGAACTTAAGTACCGCTTCGTCTTCTGTCTGCATGATGTCGTATTGAGCTAGCTGCTCTTGCATGCTTAGGCCAAGCACAGTGCGAGTTTGGTTGTTCAGTAGGCCAGCGCGGTCTAGTTCACCTAGGATCGCCATTACACCACCTGCGCGGTGAACGTCTTCCATGTGATATTTCGGTGTTGAAGGAGCCACTTTACATAGGTGTGGAACACGGCGAGACATCTCGTCGATATCACCCATATCAAAGTCGACTTCACCCTCTTGAGCCGCTGCCAATAGGTGAAGAACGGTATTACTTGAACCACCCATTGCGATATCTAGAGCCATCGCATTTTCAAAGGCTGCGCGGTTCGCGATATTGCGAGGCAGTGCTGATTCGTCGTCTTGCTCGTAGTAACGCTTAGTCAGGTCAACGATACGCTTACCTGCATTGATGAACAGCTCTTCACGGTCAGCGTGGGTTGCTAGCATAGAACCGTTACCTGGCTGAGATAGACCAAGTGCTTCAGTTAGACAGTTCATTGAGTTAGCTGTGAACATGCCTGAACATGAACCACATGTTGGACATGCAGAGCGCTCTACTTGCTCACTTTGTTCATCTGAAATTGTTGGATCGGCACCTTGGATCATCGCATCAACAAGGTCTAGCTTGATGATTTGATCGGAAAGCTTGGTTTTACCTGCTTCCATTGGGCCGCCTGATACAAAGATCACTGGGATGTTTAGGCGCATAGCTGCCATCATCATTCCCGGAGTGATTTTGTCACAGTTAGAGATACATACCATCGCGTCCGCACAGTGAGCATTAACCATGTACTCTACTGAGTCTGCGATAAGCTCACGTGATGGCAGTGAGTACAGCATGCCGCCGTGACCCATTGCGATACCATCATCAACCGCGATAGTGTTGAATTCTTTAGCGATACCGCCCGCTTTCTCGATTTCACCCGCAACCAATTGCCCCATATCTTTAAGGTGAACGTGGCCTGGTACGAATTGAGTGAAAGAGTTTACAACTGCGATGATTGGCTTACCGAAATCATCATCTTTAACGCCAGTTGCACGCCATAAAGCGCGCGCACCAGCCATGTTGCGTCCGTGGGTAGTCGTTGCTGAACGATAGATTGGCATTGCTTAAATCCTTATAAAATATTTGGCTGTTGCTTACTGATTGTCTGAAGTTTGGTTTTCTGGGTAAACATAGTCTAGCCAGCCCCACTTATCTTCAGTGGTACCATTGAAGAGACCAAAGTAAGCCGCTTGAACTTTTTCAGTGATAGGACCGCGTTTGCCTTCACCTACTGTAATTTTGTCTACGCTGCGAACCGGAACAATTTCCGCTGCGGTACCTGTCATGAAGACTTCGTCGGCAAGGTATAGCGCTTCACGAGCAATGTTCTCTTCACGGATCTCATAACCCATGTCTTTTGCTAGCGTCATGATTGAATCACGCGTGATGCCCGGCAGAATTGCACTGGTCGCTGGTGGTGTGGATAGCACGCCATTGCGCACTACAAAGATGTTCTCACCCGCACCTTCAGACAGATAACCATCGACACTGAGAGCGATACCTTCATCGTAACCATGACGACGTGCTTCACCACCAACCAGTAGTGAAGATAGGTAGTTACCCCCCGCTTTCGCAGCCGTTGGGATGGTGTTTGGAGCTGCACGGTTCCAGCTTGAGATCATCGCATCTACGCCATTTTCTAGCGCTTCTTCACCTAGGTAAGAGCCCCAAGGGAAAGCGGCGATGATAAGGTCCATCTCAGTATTTTCTGGAGGACATACACCCAAACCCACGTTACCAACAAAGCCTAGAGGGCGGATATACGCTGACTCTAGTTTGTTTTGACGTAGTGTTTCGCGAGTTGCTTCCATAATTTCTTCCTCAGTGTAAGGAATCGGGAAGCGGTAGATTTTTGCTGAGTCTTTTAGGCGCTTTGCGTGCTCTGGGTGACGGAAGATGACCGGACCTTTTGGCGTGTCGTAGCAACGTACACCTTCAAACACTGAAGTACCGTAGTGCATAGCGTGGGTTAAGACGTGAACGTTCGCCTCTGCCCAAGGAACCATTTCACCGTTAAACCAAATATAGTCTGCCGTTTTTGCTGTCATGTGTGCGGTTCCTTATGCACTTATCTTTTGTTGTAAGTTGTTGTTTGGCAATTCATTACGACTGATAGAGATAACGTCAACGGTACGTACATCCCACAGTTTTTCGATTTGATTGACCAAGAAGGAAATCGGACGTTCACTGTCGACAATGATTTCAACGCTAGCGATCTTGCTTTCATGGTTCTGAGTGCCGGCTACTTGTTTAACGATAAAGCCACGGTGACGAATAACACGAAGAACACGCTCTAGTAGTACTGGCTTATCATCGGCTTTGATGTCTAATAGGTATCTTTTCATGTTATGTGTTCTCCAACATATCACTGTTTGAAGCACCTGGCGGTACTAGTGGCCATACGTTCTCTTCTTCATCGATAAGAACATGAAGTAGGTAAGCCGTCTTGCTCTCTAACATCTCTTTTAGAGCGGGCTCTACTTCTTCTTTACGAGTGATGGTTTTGCCCGGGATATCGAAGGCTTTCGCTAACATCACGAAGTCAGGGTTGTCATCTAAGATGGTTTCACTGTGGCGACCATCAAAGAACAGCGATTGCCATTGGCGAACCATGCCCAAGCGAGAGTTGTTTAGCAGTACCATCTTCACTGGGATTTGGCGGCGTTTTAGCGTACCCAGCTCTTGCACGTTCATCATGAACGAGCCATCACCAGAGATAAGAATAGATTGGTCATCAGGACGGCCAACCGAAGCACCCATCGCGGCTGGTAAACCAAAGCCCATAGTGCCTAGACCAGCAGAGGTGATGAAGTTTTGTGGATCGCGAGGTTGAATATGCTGTGCAGCCCACATCTGGTGTTGGCCCACATCGGTTGAAACGATAGAGCTTGCAGGCATCATGTCTGACAGTTGCTTTAACAGCAGTGGAGCAAAGATCAGATCGCCTGGGTGGTCATAGCGCCACTTGAATGAGCTGCGTAGGCCTTCTGAGTGATGAACCCAAGAGGAGATGTCTTGGCTCAATTCAAGTTGAGGCATGATCTTGTTGATGTCGCCACGAATTGGCGCATCGGCAAGACGCAGTTTACTGAACTCAGCCGCATCGATGTCGATATGGATAACTTTCGCGTGTGGTGCAAAGGTATCAAGCTTGCCAGTTACTCGGTCATCAAAACGAGCACCAACAACGATCAGTAAGTCACTCTCTTGAACCACTAGGTTAGCGGCTTTGGTGCCGTGCATACCAAGCATACCAAGGTAGTGCGGGTCGTCACGCTCAATAGTACCTAAGCCTTTCAATGTGCTAACTGCTGGCATTGGGTTAAGGCGCAAAAACTCGCGAACGGCATCGGTCGCTTTTGCTAATTGAACGCCACCACCTACGTATAAAACAGGGCGGGTAGCTTGAGATAAGAAGTGCTGCGCCTGCTCAATAGCATCAGTCGTTGCTACCGGAATTGCAGGGGGAGTAAATTCAGGAAGAGTGGTTACCGGAGCTTCAGCCAGTTGAACATCTTTGGCGATATCAACGATAACTGGGCCAGGTCGGCCCGATTTCGCGACCACAAACGCTTCGGCTAGTGTTGGAGCTAGCTCTTCAATGTCGGTAACTAGGTAGCTGTGTTTAGTACATGATAGAGACATACCAATCACATCCATCTCTTGGAATGCATCGGTACCGATGTGGGAACTTGCTACCTGACCTGTGATAGCGACCAGTGGAATAGAGTCCATAAAGGCATCGGCTAGGCCTGTTACTAAGTTAGTAGCACCTGGACCTGAGGTTGCCATACATACTGCCACATCTTGTGTTGCACGAGCCATACCGATCGCAGCCATGGCCGCGCCTTGCTCATGGCGACATAAGATGTGCTCAACTCCGCCGTCATAAAGTGCATCGTAGATTGGCATGATGGCACCGCCTGGGTAGCCAAATACGGTCTCAATTCCTTGCTGCTTTAGTGCGGATACAACTAGTTCTGCGCCTTTCATCGGAATTCTCCCGTATTACCTTTATTTTGGTAACTTTTTCCTTTGTCTCTGCACATCTTGTGCTCCCATTCTTCCTGTAAATCGGCAAAGCCGAAAATGTTCAAAAATATAAAATTCGAACCTATAAATTAGAAAAAACCCCCGGACTTGTCAGTGCGGGGGTTTTTTCTAATTCGTGGTTACTTTTTTCCCACTCGCCCCCGCGCAGTCTCAATAATGACTACGATAATCAGGTTAATCAGTGCGTAAATGCGAGCGTTAAAGTTCATATAATTCGAGTTTTCTTGTTTATTCTGTTCAGTAAATGTCTACATCTCTAGTGTTATCACACAAATCTGTCGCATGACAAGGAAAATGTCATTCTTTTTTCACATTAAAACACCATTCCACCAAGCTATATAACAATCTTATTGCTTTGGTGCGCAACGAATATCCAGAGCGAATACTTTTAAATCAAAGAGAAAGGAAACTTATGGGACTCGCGATAATTCATAGTCGGGCTAGTGTGGGGGTTGAGGCGCCAGAAGTGACGGTTGAGGTGCATATTAGTAACGGAATGCCCGGTTTCACGCTGGTGGGCTTACCTGAGACAACGGTTAAAGAGTCCAAGGATAGAGTCAGAAGTGCCATCATTAATTCTCGCTTTGAGTTTCCATCGAAAAGAATCACGGTCAACCTTGCTCCTGCGGATTTGCCCAAAGAGGGAGGTCGTTTTGATTTGCCAATCGCGCTTGGGATTTTGGTCGCCTCTGATCAGTTACCCACATCAAAAATAGCGCAGCATGAATTTATTGGTGAGTTGGCACTGTCTGGAGAGCTGCGTTCAGTGAAAGGAGTACTACCAGCGACATTGGCTGCGGACAGTGTCGAGCGCTGTTTGGTTGTACCGCATCACAATGGCGATCAGGCGGCCCTAGTGGGTAAGGGGGCCCATAAGTCGGCTCAAACCCTGTTAGAAGTTTGTGCGGATATTTGTGGACAGGCTCAATTGGGGTTGTATCGCACTGAGCAACATCAAGTCGATGTATCTGAGCTTCGCGACTTGCAAGACATCATTGGTCAACAACAAGGTAAGCGAGCGTTGGAGATAGCAGCGGCGGGTAACCATAACTTACTTTTTCTCGGGCCTCCCGGAACGGGCAAGACCATGTTGGCGTCTCGTCTGCGTGATTTGTTACCTGACATGAGTGATGACGAAGCGATGGAAACGGCATCGGTCGCCTCTTTGACTCAACAAGAGATTAATCAGTACAACTGGAAGCAACGTCCTTTTCGTGCTCCACATCATTCGAGTTCAATGGCGGCACTGGTAGGTGGTGGCTCTGTACCTCGGCCCGGCGAGATCTCTTTGGCGCATAATGGCCTACTGTTTCTTGATGAGATGCCCGAGTTTGAGCGCAAGGTGCTCGATTCATTGCGAGAACCACTGGAGTCGGGTGAAATCATAATCTCGCGGGTGGCAGGCAAAACTCGCTTTCCTGCGCGCTTCCAATTAATCGGAGCATTGAACCCTAGCCCGACTGGTTACTATGAGGGTAATCAAGCACGCGCTAACCCGCAGATTATATTGCGCTACCTCAATCGGCTATCAGGTCCGTTGCTTGATCGGTTTGATATGTCTCTAGAGATCCCACTTCTGCCTAAAGGAACGCTCGCTGAAGGTGGTGATCGCGGCGAAACCACCCAAGTCGTGAAGCAAAGGGTTAAACAGGCTCGTCAAACCATGTTGTCTAGGAACCATAAATCGAATGCACTGCTCGGTAGTCGAGAAATTGAAAAGTACTGTCCACTGCGACGCGAAGATGCGGAGTTTCTCGAGACAGCGCTGCATCGTTTAGGGTTGTCGATTCGTGCCTATCACCGAATCATCAAGGTCGCACGCACCATCGCTGATTTGGACGGTCATGAACAGATAGAAAAGAAACACTTATCGGAAGCACTTGGTTACCGCGCGATGGATAGGTTGTTGAAGCAACTTACGGCACAAGCTGTGTAGTGAAAAGCAGAAAAAAGCCTGCATAGATGCAGGCTTTGGTTTGATAGTTTATCTGTGTTGGTTGGATTAGAACTTGTAGTTCAAGCCAACTGAAACGATGTATTGAGACTCATCATAGAAGGTAATGTTCGAGTCGCTTGTGCCGTAACCTGCAAGGGAGACGAACGACCAGTTTTCCCAATCCATGAATTGATCATATTCATATGCGGCGAATAGGTTGATGTTGTCATCACTGCGCTTCTTTTGGAAAGTCATGCTGCTTGCATCGTAAGAGCGCTGATTGTAACCCGCTGTTAGTGCGTATTGGTGACGACCCATACCACCAAACAAGCTAACCTCACCACCGAACTGTTCGAACGATGCCGCATCGCCTTCTGCGTCACTGGATTGATAAATTAAAGACGGCACTAACATCATGGTGCTGCTGATAGGTTGGCGATACTGACCTTTTATGTAGAAGGTATCGGCATCGCGTTTTAGCGCGTCTTCAACTAAATCGCTTTTCACATCTTTGGTCGCATAAGCCATATCCAGTGAGAACGCAGAGCCAGCAATACTCTCTAGTTTTAGGCGGAACGCATTTCCGGTTTCATCGGTTTTACTGCGAGATGAGCTCGTGTTGTATGGATCAGCCCAAGTTTCACCAGACATTATCGTCGGCAGAATGGATGCGTCAATCACCATGCCAGAATTAAGCTGGTATTTATAACCTAACTCAAGCACTACAGTACCCGTTGCCACGTCATCACGTGCAGTACCAGTATAAACCTGATGGTTTAGCGTTTCACCAAAGGTATAAGCAATGTGGCCGAGAGGTGAAACTAAAAATGAGCTATCAGACGAAGCTTTTTGATTGGTTGAGGAGATCTTACTGTCAGCGTCGGTATTAAAGTTTGAGGTCGAAGATGTGACACCTGTGTTGATAGAGATTTCACCACTGAAGCCTTGCTCATCAGCAAGCTTGGCAAATGCGGGCGCAGCGGCAACACTAAGCGCTAATAATGTATATTTGATTTTCATTCAGAGGCTCCTTGCCCCAGTGATTGGTAGCAATAAATCGATATTGATAAAAAGCTGTAGAAAACAATAACGCTTAAAAGTTCACTTTATCGTGTGTCTTATAAGTTTTGACTGAACCGTGTCCCCAAACAATATTTTTGTGAGAGATAACTAAAAAGTGCCTGGTGCAAAAAAGGAAGCCAAAGCTTCCTTAATTTGGATTTTGATTTTTTACTTTTTCAGTAAGAAGTTAACCAATTCGAAGTATTCATCTAGGCCGTTGATGCCTTGTGCTTCTACTAGGTAACGATTATTTACTATAACGGCAGGAACACCAGAAAGGCCGCTATCTTTGAATGCTTTATCAAAGCGACGAACCATGGAATCTACTGCAAAGCCGTTGTAAGCCGCATCAAACTTCTTCGCATCAATCCCTTCATCTATAAAGATTTGACGCAGTTCTGCTTCATCGCGTGGTGGCTTGCGCATATTGTGAATGCGGTTAAACATCACTGGTACCATTTTGTCTTCGACTTTTAGTGCAATCATAGTCGCGTAAGCTTTGCTCATTGGCAGGCCCATCTTGCCACCCATGAATGAAACATGGTTTTTCTGCAGCGTAGCGTCTTTCGGTAACTGCTGTTTTAGCTGCTGGATGATAGGTTCAAAGCTATTACAGTGTGGGCAGTAGAACGAGAAGAATTCAGTTACCATAGGTTTCTTTGATGCTTTTAGATCAAGAACTTTATAGTGCTCACCTTCGTTAAATTTCGCAGCGTGAGCTGACAGGCTCAACATGATCAATGAGAAAAATGCGAATAGCTTTTTCATTTATTCAATCTCCATTATGTTTGAATTTTTATCTAGTTATATGTTGCGATTGCGGTTACCACTGAGGCATTAACGAAAGTGGTGGCTCTTGCAGGGTAGCAATTTGTTCTTTACAAGCAAGTACTTGTTGCTCCCAATATTTAGGGTCATTGAACCATGGGAAGGCCAACGGAAACGCTGGGTCGTCCCATCGCTTAGCTAACCATGCCATGTAATGCACCATACGTAGACCGCGCAGGGGCTCAATTAGTTTCAGTTGTGAGCTATTAAAATCGCAAAACTCTTGGTAATTCTCTAGCAGAATATCCAGTTGCATCAGCTTATCTTGGCGTTCACCATTGAGCAGCATCCATAGGTCTTGGACGGCTGGGCCGTTACGTGCATCATCGAGATCGACGAACATTGGTCCATCGCGCCATAAGATATTACCTGGGTGGCAATCACCATGCAGGCGGATGTTCTCAACGTTGTTCGGCCATTGACTCTCTAACTCTTTGATCAGCAAGTCGATGTCGTTAAAGAAGGCGCTCTCTAGATGCATCGGGATAAACTGAGAGTTTTCTAATATCTTACGTGGTTGATGCAGATATTCATTTAGGCTGATCGTCGGACGATGCTGAAAGGTTTTCGCTGCACTCGCCTTATGAATTCTGCCAAGGAAACGGCCAACGCCTTCTAATTGCTCCAGATTATCCACTTCATACTGTCTGCCACCGACGCTCTCAAATAGCGCGAACAGGTAGCCTTGATACTCATGCAAGGTAGCACCATTGATACGCATTGGAGGCGCGATGGGAATTTCTTGGTCGATGAGCTCCAGTGCGAAGTCATGTTCTTCTTGGATCTGTGCTTTGTTCCAGCGCTGAGGGCGATAAAACTTAACGACGTAGCGTTTACGGTCTTCATCGGTGAATTGATAGACCCGGTTTTCGTAGCTGTTCAGAGCAAGGAGCCCGGACTCAGCTCGTACCCCAATGCTCTCCAGTGCGTACCACATGAAGTCGGGGGTCAGGTTATCAAAGTTAAAGGCTTGCATCGTCATATAATAAAAAAGGCTCATTACTGAGCCTTTTTCCATTTATTAGGTGTTATACCAATCGTGTGTGATTAGTATCAGAGCTTCTTGATAAAGCGGCTTTCTACTTCCATCGTAAACTCTTCATTATCCGAGAGTATAAACTGAATTGTCGAAACAGGTGAGCTCAGTTTCTCAGGATCGGCACCTAGACTGATAGGTAGGTTCAAAACCTCGCCCGGAGCAACCGTCACAGTCTGCTTGCCGTACCAAATTGCACCTGGTAATCCGTTGACTTCGAGCTTGTACTCTTGTTCTTGTTGAGTCTTATTGATCACTTTGAGGGTATAGGTGTTTTCAACTAGCCCTTGAGTGTTGACTCTGAACAGTTGGTTTCTATCACGCAGAACGCTTAATCCTGCTGGGTCGACGCTAGCGATTTGTACAAAGAACAAGCCAAGCATAAGAACAAGTATTGCACCATAGCCCAATAACTTAGGACGCATTACTTTAGTCGATCGTCCTTCAAGCCTATGCTCCGTAGTGTAGTTAATCAGTCCTTTGTCATAGCCCATACGCTCCATGGTCTTGTCACAAGCATCAATACACGCACCACAGTTAATACATTCGTATTGCAGGCCGTCACGGATATCAATGCCCGTCGGACACACTTGCACACACAAGTTACAGTCAATACAGTCGCCAAGACCAAGCGCTTTTGGATCCGCCTTGCGAGAACGAGGTCCACGGTTCTCACCACGCTTGTTATCGTAGCCTACGATAAAGGTGTCTTTATCAAACATCGCAGATTGGAAGCGAGCATAAGGACACATGTGCAGACACACAATCGAACGCATCCAACCAGCGTTGGCATAAGTACAGCCTGCAAAGAACAGCACCCAGAACACAGGCCAGAACGATGAATTAAAGGTAAAGAAGCCAACCACCAGCTCTTTGATTGGAATGAAGTAACCGACAAAGGTTAAACCGGTCGCAATCGCAATCGCCCACCACGCAATGTGTTTGAGGGTTTTTCTGACCATTAGATTGGTGGTCAGTTTGCCGGAATCTTGTTTTCTTCGCTTATTGGCAGCACCTTCCAGTTTCTCTTCGAACCAGATGTACATGAAGGTCCACACGGTTTGTGGGCACAGGTAGCCACACCATACGCGGCCCAAAAAGGTGGTGATAAAGAACAGGCCAAATGCGGCAATCATGAATAAGATTGCGAGTAGGGTCAGATCTTGCGGGTATAGAGTGGTGCCAAAGAAGTTGAACTGTTGGCTACCAATATCGAGCAAGATTGCTTGTCGCTCACCAAATGGAATCCATGGGATCAGCGCAAAAAGTAAAAGTAAGAACCAACCACCGTAGCGGCGTAATTGTTGGAATTTACCTTTGCTTTCTCGAACATAGATTCGGTTACTTGGGTTAAATCGATCTCCATTACCTTTATGTGTCTTAGGATTAAAGGTTTTAGGAGTCACATCTTTGATATCGATTTTATCCTGACTCATGGACTATCCTTTTGGTGGCTATACCCTTCTTCGAGAGTATTGACGACATTGCTTTAAAAATATGATGTTAGAGGATCTAAGCTTAAGTTTGGTGCAAGGCTGAAAGAGCACTCACTCTTATATTTTAGAAGATCCTTATGGGTGGCGATTATAGCGACAATCTTGTTCTCATTTCTTTAACGCAATCAACCTTTAACAACAAAAGTCATAACAGTTGTGACGAAAAAATAGCGAACAGAAACAAAAAAGCGACCGAGTGGTCGCTTTTTTAAATTGAGCTATTTATCTATAACGCAATGGCGTTTTAACACACAGAGGTGATTAAAGTAGGCCACGCGCTTTTAGGATTGCGGTTTTGAAATCGTCTTCTTGGTCTTTTTTAAGGCCAGGAATCATTTCATCTTTTTCGCTGTTGCGCATTTTCAGATGGTAGATAAGTACATCATCAGTCAGGTCTGCAAGCTTGCCATCGTAGCCTGCTTCTTTTGACAGCTTAATGATGAACTCTAATAAGTTAAGCTCTTGATCTTTCTGCCACTCTGGCTCCATCAGTTCAAGCAGTTCTTCTATGCGGTGACACTTCATACATTATTCTCCACAAATTTTATAATGATTTGTGGTTAAGGTATCAAATCGGTTAAGGAATACCAATGTGTAAACGCATTTCCAGAGTATGTCGGGCAAGAAAAAAGCGCAGTAAAAACTGCGCTTTTTGTTAAGCGGCTTTAATTACTTTTGTTGTAGTCGGTGCTAATAAAGCAGTCTTCTCAACTAAAGTCATTGTAGGAGCCAATTTCTTTGCCATTGGAGCAGCAACAAAGCCACTACGACGACGCATCGCACTACGGTTGGTGTGCGAGAACCTGACAGCTGTTGGGCGCATTAATTTACCTAACGGTCAGGCATATCCATTGCCAATCTAATGGCCTGATTCACTATGAGATCCGCCTCAATTGCTTGAAGAGTCACTCGTCTGGCTTCCGCCAATCCGAATAATAAATCAGGATAATGATATGCATGCATATCGGGTATTAGATTATCACTATCTCAGTTATCGATCGACGCTTGAGTGATAAATAGACGATATTAGAGTTAAAATTGTGTGAGCAGTATATTTGAGTTTGAACCTCTTTCAGGCTTAAGATGATGCTTTAAAGGAGGTGCATATGTCGTTCTTAAAGAAAACGTTAGCAAGTTTTGGTATTGGGTCGGCTAAGGTCGATTCTGTATTGCAACAGGAAGTGCTGTATCCAGGGCAAAAGGCGAGCATTATTGTGCATGTGTATGGTGGCGCTCAGCCGCAGGAGATCGACAATATCGATCTTAATCTGTGCTGTCGTTACGTCAAAGAAGTCACCATGAACTCGCAAAGGCAAGAGGGCGGCCAAACACGCCGCATGCATCAGACATACTCACTAGCGAAATGGAGCCTGCCATACGCGTTTGTGATTCAGCCGGGTGAAACTCGCGACTTTGAGTGTGAGTTTGATGTTCCGTTGAACACACCGGTGACGATTGGCGATTCTAAGGTATGGCTGGAAACTGGATTAGACATTGCGATGGCGATCGATCCGTCGGATAAAGATATCTTAACGGTTCGCCCAGATGCACTCCTTGATGGCATTTTCAATGAACTGGAGGCTCAAGGGCTACGTATTCGTCAGGTTGAGTGTGAAGCGGTTGATGGCTTTGAACTGCCGTTTGTTCAAGAGTTTGAGTTTGTTCCAACTACTGGGCCATATCATGGTCGCTGGCGCGAGCTGGAGGTGGTTGCTCATCGTGATGAGAAAGAACTTAAGCTATGGTTTGAAATAGACCGTAATCGTGACGGCGCAAAAGGTATGTTGGCAAGCTTGTTGGGTATTGGTCAATTACATCGACAGCTGAGCGTGCCACTTGATACCTCCCCAGAAGAGGCGGGTAAGATAGTCATTGAGTATCTAGAAAACGCGTCTTAATATTCTTCTGAATAAATGATGTCTAAGGGATCACTGTCTTCGATCTCTCAGAGCTTTACATGTCATAAAAATTTAAGCTTACACGTGTACGCTTAATGTGTAATACTAGCGTTATCGAACATTTACTCTAGTAGGATAATCATGTCTACATCATCGGCGAGCGAATACAGTGACATCGAAGAACGCGCCAATGCGATAACCCATGGCTTAGGCGTTGTACTTGGCGTGGTTGGTCTAATCCTGCTACTGATCCGTGCGTTTGACCATCAAGCCGACACACTGACGATTGCCAGTATGGCGGTGTATGGCAGCAGTATTATTCTGCTGTTTCTTGCTTCTACGCTTTACCACTCTATCACCACCGAGAAAACCAAACGTCTGCTGAAAACTCTCGATCACTGCGCGATTTACTTACTGATCGCGGGCAGCTACACACCATTCTTACTGGTTAGCTTAAGAACGCCATTAGCCATGGGATTGATGGCGGTGATTTGGGGAATTGCGCTGGCCGGCATCATTATGAAGATAGCCTTCGTCTACCGATTTAAGCGCTTGTCATTGGTGACTTACCTAGCTATGGGCTGGTTGTCATTGATCGTGGTGTATCAACTGGCGATGAATATTGAGATGGGCGGCTTGGTGCTACTAGCACTCGGTGGCGTGATTTACTCGTTAGGTGTGATTTTCTACGTAGCAAAACGCATCCCTTACAATCATGCCATCTGGCACTTGTTTGTATTGGCGGGCTGCGCTTGCCACTTCTTCGCGATCTATCTGTATGTGACTCCGGTTTAGCGAGTCAGTACTTCAACGATTTCTGCTTTAATTTGGTACTCAGGATGTTGCTCAACCTCTAGCTTGATCGAGGTGCCTTCAGAATCCGTTTTTGGTCGAAGGTAGGTATTTGCCATACGCTTGATTGATTTCCAAACGGCGACCGTCTTCTCTTCTAAAAGCTCACCGCTGGCAGAATACAGGTCGAGCTTTACCGACACCAAGATCACAGCTTGTGTGCTTTGATTGGTAATCGCCGTTGGGATAATAAGCTCACCATCTTCATAGTGGCTAGCACCGAGTACCACATCAACCCCTGATTGTGACAGCTGTAGGCTTGGCTTCTTGCTATCTACAACAATCGTCGTACCTTGCACATTCGTTGCAATCGGAACGGCGACAACAGGTGCGGCAGCAACAGGCACCGTGCTCTTTGATGTTACTGCTTCTTTGGTTTTCTGCTGTGGTGTTACGTATTGCCACGTAAAATCATCTTTCAGCAATATCTGTTTGCCATCTTGCAGAGTCACCATCTGATCGGCTAATGCTGAACTGCTCAGCAGTGCGCTTGCGATAAGTAGGTATGATCTCATCTCTGTATCCTTAAATATTTGTGTAACTAGCGTCGCCAGAAGGCAGGGAAGAATAGAACGATAAGTGTCAGGATCTCGAGTCTTCCCATCAACATGCCGAAGCTTAGTAACCATTTAGCACCGTCTGGCAGTGGAGCAAAGTTACCTGTTGGACCAATAACACTACCCATTCCCGGACCCACGTTAGCAACTGCAGTCACGGCACCAGAGATACTGGTGATTGGGTCCAATCCCATCGCACTCAAACCGCCAGCGATCAAGATAATCGTAATAAAGAACATCAAACCAAATGCTACCAATGAGCGCACGATATCGTCGCTCACAGGACGCTGGTTGTAGCGTTGAACAAACACACCTGACGGGTGAATCAGTTTCATCATCTGTTTGTGAAGCATCGTCATTGCTATTTGGAAGCGGAAGATCTTGATACCACCCGAGGTTGAACCTGAACATGCCCCCGCCATCATCAAGAAGGCAAACAAGGTGGTTGGTAATGCGCCCCATGCTGTGAAGTCTTCTAAACCAAAGCCGGTAGTGGTGACCACGGATACGATGTTGAACATAGAGACACGCAGTGCATCCAAAACGGTGTAACCATCTCGCACCACAAGCCATGTTGAAATGACCGCACTGGTGAATAAGAACAGGTAAGTGAAGCCTTTCACCTGAGCATCTTTGTAGAGGATAGACAGTTTTCTACCGCGTAATGCGCTAACGAATAGCAGGAATGGTAAGCCACCAAGGAACATGAATACTGTGCCCACCCAGTGAGCGCTATTTGAGAAGTGGTTCATCGAGCCATCTGAAGTCGAGTAACCGCCAGTCGATAGTGTGGTAAACGAGTGGTTGATGGCATCAAACACGCTCATGCCTGCAAACAGGTAGCTCACTAGGCATAAGCCCGTTAATACCAGATAAACCGCTACGATGTTCTTGGCGACGGTTTTTGCTCGTGGGCTGCTTTTATCGGACCAATCGGAAGATTCCGTTTGGAATAGGCGCATACCACCGACGTTAAGCATCGGCAGTACTGCCACCGCCATTACGATGAAACCAATGCCACCAAGCCATTGCAATATCGAGCGCCACAGTAGGATGCTTGGTGCCATGCCGTCTAAGCCACTTAATACCGTTGAACCTGTTGTGGTAATACCGGACATAGTTTCAAAGTAGGCATCGGTAAAGCTGATGTGATTGATGAACACAAACGGCAGTGCGGCGAAGGCACTGGCTATTGTCCATACCAGAGAGGTGATCAGGAACATATCCCGCACCCCGAGTCGGAACTTAGCAGAGCGGCCCAAGCTCAAGCAGATGAACGCTACGATGTGCGTGATCACCACTGATTGACCGAATTCGAGAAAACCACCGGTACCGGTAAAGAAGGCTACTAGTGTTGGGATGTACATGAAAAGGGCCAGTTTTGATAACACTAACCCTATCACTAATAATATAGGACGAAAATTGACCATAGCTTAATGCCTGAGCGCGTTCTACGTGAAGACTTATGAAAAAAAGGCTACAAGAAGAACGGACTCGGTTGGAAAAGAGACTCAACATCAGGCACGTACTTCTTGTCTACTAGGAACATTACTACGTGGTCATCTTGCTCGATCACGGTTCTATCGTGCGCAATAAGCACCTCTTCTCCGCGAACAATCGCACCAATAGTGGTACCTGGTGGTAGTTTGATATCGCCAATCGCTCGGCCAACCACTTTCGATGTGGTTTCGTCACCGTGGGCAATCGCTTCGATAGCTTCAGCAGCACCGCGACGTAGAGAGGATACGTTAACAATATCAGCACGACGAACGTGAGTAAGTAGCGCAGAAATGGTCGCTTGTTGTGGGGAGATTGCAATGTCAATCACACCGCCTTGCACAAGGTCTACATAGGCACCGCGCTGAATCAGTACCATTACTTTCTTAGCACCCATGCGCTTAGCCAGCATTGCCGACATGATGTTGGTTTCATCTTCATTGGTTAGGGCAATGAATACATCAACCTGATCAATGTTCTCTTCGGTCAGCAGCTCTTGGTCTGCTGCATCACCACAGAATACGATGGTGTTTTCTAATTCTTCAGATAGCTTCTCTGCACGTGTATAGCTGCGCTCGATAAGCTTGATGCTGTAGCTCTGCTCAAGGCGTTTCGCTAGGCTTGCACCGATGTTACCACCACCAACGATCATAATGCGGCGGTACGGTTTCTCTAGGCGCTGTAGTTCACTCATTACTGAACGGATATGGTTACTTGCCGCTACAAAGAACACTTCATCATCGGCTTCAATGATGGTGGTGCCTTGTGGGCGAATAGGGCGACCTTGACGGAAGATAGCCGCCACACGTGTATCGATGTGCGGCATGTGCTCACGTAAAGCAGACAGGGCATTACCAACCAGTGGACCACCGTAGTAGGCTTTTACCGCCACTAGGCTGACTTTCTGTTCTGCGAAGCTCACCACTTGTAGTGCGCCTGGGTATTGAATCAAACGCTCAATGTAGCTGGTCACCAGTTCTTCTGGTGCGATCAGGTGATCGACAGGGATTGCGCCTGATTTGAACAGCGCTTCTTTCTCTTCCAGATATTCTGGAGAACGAATACGTGCAATTCGGTTTGGCGTATTAAAAAGAGAGAAGGCAACCTGACACGCGGCCATGTTGGTTTCATCCATGTTGGTTACTGCAACCAACATGTCGGCATCTTGCGCACCCGCTTCACGTAATGTGTTTGGGTGGCTGGCATAGCCGTTTACAACCCTAAGGTCATATTTATCTTGAAGTTCACGTAGTCGGTCGGCATTACGGTCGACGATCGTGATGTCATTGTTTTCACCCACTAGGTTTTCAGCAAGGGTACCGCCTACTTGTCCAGCACCTAGGATAATGATCTTCATAGCCTTTCTCTTATTTTTGCCGTTGTAATTCTAGTGTTCTCATTTTGCTTTGATAATGCACTAGAAAGAAACAGCGGCTAAGAAATAAAATTCTTAGCCGCTGTTAATTGTTATGCCTGTTTTACTAGAACTGCGTAGTAGAAGCCATCCATATCTTCTTCACCAGGCAGTATTTGACGACCCGGATTTTCGATATCAGACCCAACTAGCGTCGCGTTCTCAGTACGTTCTAGGAATGCTTTCACCTGCAGAACGTTCTCTTGTGGTGTGATAGAACATGTTGCGTAAACCATAGTGCCGCCTTCTTTCAGCTGGCGCCACATTGCATCCATAATCTCACTTTGTAGCTCCGCTAGTGCTTCAATATCTGATGCACGACGTAGCCACTTGATGTCTGGGTGACGACGGATTACGCCAGTCGCAGAACAAGGAGCATCAAGCAGGATGCGGTCAAATTTGTCGCCCATCCACCATTCTTCAGGGTAGCGAGCATCGCCACAAATGACGTCGGCACGCAATTGTAGACGTTCAAGGTTATCGTAAACACGGTCTAGGCGTTTAATATCACAGTCAATCGCAACCACTTCAGTGTCGTTGGTGTGTTCAAGAATGTGTGCGGTTTTACCGCCTGGGGCTGCACAACAGTCTAGGATTAGCTCACCATCTTTTGGTGTTAGGTAATCTACAGAAAGCTGAGCCGCTGCGTCTTGTACTGAAACCCAGCCTTTATCGAAGCCTGGCAATAAAGTCACATCACAAGGTGAAGCCAATTTTATTGCATCCGCTGCTTCTGAGTGCAGGGTGTATTCAATGTTTTCGTTTTTAAGCAGTTCAACATACTCGTCACGAGTGTGGTGTTGGCGGTTTACGCGCAGCCACATTGGTGCCTTGCTGTTGTTGGCTTCAATCAGTTGTTCCCATTGTTCTGGGTAGCTTTCTTGAAGCATTTTTAGAATCCAGCTTGGGTGGCCGTATTTGCCCGCGTTGTGGCTAACCGCTTTTTCATCCAGCTCTTCTTGGTCACGTAGGTAGCTACGTAATACTGCATTGATCAAACCACTTAGGCTTGGACCGCGCAGTGTTTTGGTACCCTCAACCGTTTCCGCAACAGCTGCATGCGAAGGGATGCGCATGAAGCTCAGTTGGTAAATGCCCACCAAAATTAGGTGGTGGAATACGCGCTTTTTACCTTTAAGCGGGTTTTCCATCAGTTCGTTAGCGATTGACTCTAGACGAGGCAGGTAACGAAGTGCGCCGTAGCAAATCTCTTGCAGTAGAGCATGGTCTCGCGGGCGGATCGTTTTTTGAGCCGCAGGGAGAGCGTGTGAAAGAGAGTGGCCTTTATCGACAACTTGAAATAGGACATTTGCAGCAGCAGCGCGAACATTCATGAGGGGTACCGAATATTTATTTGAATACATGAGGGCATCTCTGCCCTCGTAAAGGTTTTCTAAACTGCGTTATGGCAGCTTTAAAGCGGTTAAGAAAGTTGAGTTCCAACTTCAAACCAGCTTGCACGAGAGTTCAAGATATCCTGAACTGACATGGCTTTTTTACCTGGTACTTGCAGCTGTTCAAGAACAAGTACGCCTTGCCCTGTTGCCACATAGATACCCGTTTTATCCGCTTGCAGAATAGTACCTGCAGGCTTATCAGAAGTTTGCTCTGCCACACGGCTTTGCCATACCTTGATGCTGTTTTCCTCAGCTTCAAAGTGGCTCATTGGCCATGGGTTGAAAGCACGAACGCAGCGCTCAATATGAGCCGCGTCATCACTCCAGTTGATACGCGCTTCTTCTTTGCTTAGCTTCTTCGCGTAGTTAGCAAGTTCGTCGTCTTGTTTTTCAGCGACTGCTTTGCCTGAAGCGATGTCAGCTAAACACTCAACAAGCGCGTCAGGGCCAAGGCCCGCTAACTTTTCGTACATGGAAGCACTGGTATCTGTTGCTTCGATTGGTAACGTAGCGATACTTAGCATGTCACCTGTGTCTAGGCCGATATCCATCTGCATGATCGTAACGCCAGTCTCTTTATCACCCGCCCAGATAGAGCGTTGAATTGGAGCAGCACCACGCCAGCGCGGTAGGATAGAGCCGTGTACATTGATACAACCTAAGCGAGGTATATCTAGAACCACTTGTGGAAGCAATAAGCCGTAAGCAACAACTACCATGATGTCAGCATTCAAATCTGCTAATTCTTGCTTAGCTTCATCTGACTTGAAGTTTTCTGGTTGGTAAACCGGAATGTTATTTTCAAGTGCGATGTTTTTTACTGGGCTCGCAGTCAGTTTCTTACCGCGGCCTGCTGGACGATCTGGCTGTGTGTAAACAGCAATAACTTCATGCTCCGAAGACAACAACGCCGCCAAGTGACGGGCGGCGAAATCCGGAGTACCTGCGAAGACAATTCTTAAAGACTGACTCAAGGTAGGCTTCCTTCTTAATTTAGTAGTAGCTGCGATTATTTGCCTTGCTTCTCATTGAAGCGTTTGATTTTCGCTAGCTTATCTTGAATACGTTTACGCTTAAGTGGCGATAGGTAATCAACAAACAACTTGCCTTCTAGGTGGTCAAGCTCGTGTTGAACACAGATAGCCAGAAGGTCATCAGCGTCGAAGGTGAATTCGTTGCCGTCACGGTCTAGTGCTTTAACCGTTACTTCTGCTGCGCGAGGTACTAGAGCTCGAGCGCCAGGTACAGATAGACAACCTTCTTCGATACCATCTTCGCCGCGCTTCTCGATAATTTCAGGGTTGATAAGAACCATTGGTTCATCACGCGTTTCTGAAATATCAATGACTACGATACGCTGGTGGAAATCTACCTGCGTTGCCGCAAGGCCGATACCTTCTTCGTCGTACATGGTTTCAATCATGTCATCAACGAACTTTTGAATCTCTGGGGTAACTTCTTTTACCGGTTTCGCCACGGTACGTAGACGATCATCTGGTAATGTTAATACTTGTAATACAGACATATACACTCGAAATATTGAACTGTGCCGAAACAGCTTTAACCTTGTTGGCTCAATTCTAGACATTTTAGAGGTCAAATGACAGCATCCTGATGGTAATTCTCCAAATATACAGACCAAGGAAGCTAGGTCATGCGTCATGTTTACTCCACTTTATCGCTTGTTTTTTCCTCAATTTCTTTTGTCGTGGTGGCAGAAAATAGTGAGCAACCTTTAACCATTAAGCGAGGTGCGCCTGAAGCCTATGTGGTGGTTAAGGGCGACACCTTGTGGGATATCTCAGCAATGTATCTCGATAGCCCTTGGTTGTGGCCAAGGTTATGGCAGGTGAACCCAGAGATAGAAAATCCTCACCTTATTTATCCCGGAGACAAACTGTCTTTGGTTTGGATTAATGGCGAACCTGTGTTGAGCCTCAAGCCGGTTATCAAACTCAGCCCTAAGATTCGTGTCTCTGAGAAGAAAGCAGTGCCTACTGTCAATGAGGGGTTGGTTTTGCCTTATTTGCAGTCTGATCGCTTGGTTGAGCAACAAGATATTGAATCGGCGCAACGAGTGTTGGGAACAAGCGATGGAAAACGCTTCTTGTCTGGGGAAGACCGATTATTCATATCTGGAAACCAGCAGCACCCTAAGTGGGGTATTTACCGCGCCGTTGAAACTTATCAAAGGCAGCATCCTCAAGCGAGTATCACTTCTTTGCGCTTAGTTGCCACTGCACGCTTAAAAGAAGTGGATGCTGAGTTCAGTAGATTACAGATAGAGACTCAGCTGCAAGAAGTTCTGCTTAACGATCTAGTATTGCCAGATCTGGACGTCGACCAAGTGAATCTTTCTACCACCTTCTATCCAACTCCCAGTGCTGCGGGGCAGTTTGCCAATATTTTAGGTTCTCTCGAGGGTAATCAATACAGTGCGAAAAATCAGGTAGTTGTGATCAACAAGGGCTCGCATGACAATCTTCGCCAAGGCTCCATGTTTACCCTCAGTGAAAGTGGTGCGGTTGTGTTCGGCAAACAAGGTGAATACAGCTACAAAGAGTCTTCAGCGAGTAATAAAGTGCAGCTACCAAGTACCTCACTGGGCAGCCTTATGGTCATTCGACCTTATGAGTATTTTAGCCTCGCCCTGATCACTCAAAGTTCAAAGCCAGTAAGCAATGACATTCTAGCGATATCTCCTTTGGATCTAGCTGTGACGGAAGAGGGAAGCGAGTGAATGAACAGCAATTGATCGCTTGGTTAACGTTAAGCTTTATTCCGCAACTGGGTGGAAAGCGTCTTGCTCGCCTACTGAGTGTTGATTCTCCTTTAAACATTGTTGGTTACTCAGGGCAACAGCTGCAGGCATTGGGCTTATCAACTAAACAAATCGCTTATCTACGAGATCAAGCCCCAAGAGAGGTAGAGGCTTGTCTCGCTTGGCAGGCTAAACAATCCAACCATCACATCCTTACTCCGAGTTGCCTACACTATCCTAAATTGTTGAGTGAGATAGCTTCAGCACCCACAGTGCTTTTCGTCAAAGGTAATGTTGAAAAGCTGATAGAGCCTCAAATTGCTATGGTCGGCAGCCGTAATGCCAGCATCGAAGGCTTACAGACTACGAAATCATTTGCCAAAGAGTTTGTACAAAATGGCTTGATTGTCACCAGCGGTTTAGCCTTAGGTATCGATGGCTATGCTCATGATGGTGCGTTAGAAAAAGGAGGCGAAACCTTTGCTGTGCTAGGGTCTGGCTTGGATTCTATTTATCCTGCGAGACACAGAAACCTCGCGGCTAGGATATGTGAAAGTGGGGCGCTAATCTCAGAGTTTCGTCCAAGTGCCAAACCGCGACCTGAACATTTCCCGCGTCGCAATCGTATTATTAGTGGCTTATCGTTAGGAACCTTGGTGATCGAGGCTGCAGAGAAGAGTGGTTCACTAATTACCGCTCGCTACGCTTTGGAGCAAGGGCGTGAAGTATTCGCGCTTCCAGGCTCTATCCATAGCCCAACGAGTCGTGGAGGCAATAGCTTAATCAAAGCTGGTGCTTGCTTGGTACAGAGTGCTCAAGATGTCTTGGTTGAAATAAAGAGTCTGTTAGACTGGTCTATAGACCAACAGCCTAATTTATTCGAACCTGCGCCAAGCTTGGAGGAAAATGAACAATTGCCATTTCCACATCTGTTAGCTAACGTAGGATTAGAGGCGACACCCGTTGATATTTTGGCACAGAGAACCCATATACCTGTGCATGAAGTCATGATGCAGCTTTTAGAGCTTGAGCTCTCAGGGCATGTTGTTGCAGTTTCCGGTGGCTATATTCGAAAGGGGAGAGGCTAGCTATGATGATGGACATACTGATGTACTTGTTTGAAACCTACATCCATAGCGATTCTGAATTGCAGGTGGATCAAGACGAACTTGAAGATGAACTTCTTCGAGCGGGGTTTCACCAAGATGATATTTATAAGGCTCTCCATTGGTTAGAAGACCTTGCTGCACTGCAAGATACCGATAACCAAGCGGCGATTACTATGTGCTCTAATACCTCGATGCGTGTTTACACAAGTAAAGAGATATCACGTATTAATATGGAGTGTCGTGGTTTCTTGTTGTTCCTTGAGCAGATCAACGTTCTCACGACAGAGATTCGTGAAATGGTGATTGATCGTGTGATGGGGTTAGAGACCAATGAATTTGAGTTGGATGATCTGAAGTGGATTATCTTAATGGTACTGTTCAATGTACCGGGTAATGAAAGTGCTTACACGCAAATGGAAGAGCTGTTGTACACCAAAGAGCAAGGTATCTTGCATTAATACAGGCTTATCATGAGTAGTAAGATTGATAATCAGCTTTTTTCAGCACATGAACATGCACTAGAGCATGAACCGTGTCCACAGTGTGGCGGAGAGCTTCAGCTTCGCCATGGTAAGCACGGCCCGTTTTTAGGCTGTAAGCAATATCCAAGTTGCGACTACATCAAGCCTTTGCACCAAAACGATGGTCATGTAGTGAAAGAGCTGGGTGTACCGTGCCCTAAATGCCAAAACGAGCTGGTGTTGAGGCAAGGTCGCTATGGCATGTTTATTGGTTGTAGCAGTTACCCTGCGTGTAATCACATCGAATCTTTAGACCAGCCCAAAGAACAACCTGAAGAGCAGCCGTTGGTCGGCTGTCCTGAATGTGGCAAAGGCCATTTGGTCGAGCGTAAATCTCGCTACGGCAAAACTTTCTACGCGTGTGATAACTACCCTAAGTGTAAGTTTGCAGTAAACCAGCCGCCTATTATCGGTCGTTGTGAAGCGTGTCAGTTCCCGCTGTTACTTGAGAAGAAAACAGCTCAAGGGATGAAAAAGCAATGTGCGGACCGCAAGTGTCATCACATTCAATCTGAATAGCTTTAAGTTATAGAAATAAAAACGGCGCTCACTGAGCGCCGTTTTTTGTATCTAAACCAACCAAAGCCATGTTGGCTTATTTCATTTGCTCAGCAAATTCATGAATAGCTGGATAAGCTTTTTTGTCGAGGATATCTGCCAGAGAACATAATGTTCTTTGCAGTTCGGCGTTGTAGTCTGCGCTCACGTTAATGTGACCCATCTTACGGCCTGCTCGTTTCTCTTTACCATACCAATGAACATGACAACCGCCTTGAGCCAAAATAGCGTCAGGTAGAGTATCTTCACCAAGGATGTTGATCATTGCGGTTGGACGAATCAGCTTGGTGCTACCTAGTGGCATTCCACAGACCGCACGAAGGTGATTCTCAAACTGACAAGTCTCAGCACCTTGTTGTGTCCAGTGGCCAGAGTTATGAACTCGTGGTGCAATCTCGTTAACCAACAGTGAACCTTGAACGTCAAAGAACTCAAGTGCTAGCACGCCAACATAATCTAAGCGCTCAGCAACCGCGGTAAACATGGCTTTCGCTTGTTCTTGCAGCTCAATATCATCAATTGCGGTCGATAGGCTTAATACGCCATCGGTGTGAACGTTTTCTGCCAATGGGTAAACTTGAACCTCTCCATTGGTTCCACGAGCGCCAACCAGTGATACTTCACGGTCGAACGGAACAAACTCTTCTGCCACAATTGCTTGATTGTCGGTTGCAGCAATGCACTCGGCCATTTCTGTCCAAGTTGCTTCAACGTTGTCTAAGGTCTTTAAACGCCATTGGCCTTTGCCATCGTAGCCACCAAGTGTGCTCTTCAACACCATAGGTAGGCCAACATGAGCAATTGCTGCGTCAAAGTCTTCACGAGCATTAATCACATAGTACTTGGCGTTTTTTACGTTCGCTTCGTCTAACAGCGCTTTTTCAAGGCGACGGTCACCGCCAGCTTTGATTGCTTGTGTGGTCGGTAAGAACTTACCGCTGCGCTCACATATTTCAAGCACATCATGAGGGATGTGTTCGAATTCAGCAGTAATGACGTCCGCGCACTCAATCGCATTTTCTAAGCCGTTGCCTAGAATCGCTTGCGTTAATGGATGAACAATACTTTTGCTGCCAACATCAAAAGCAGAAATTTCAATATTCAGCGGTGCCCCAGCTAGGGACATCATGCGAGCAAGTTGGCCCGCGCCTAACACAAGAACATGCATGGGAATTAGTCCTCTGCAGGGTTTGGATTAGCAAGCACCGTTTCTGTTTGCTCAGAGCGGAACGCTTCTACTTTCGCCATTACTTCTTCATTGTGTGTACCAATGATTTGAGCAGCTAGGATGCCAGCGTTCGCTGCTCCCGCTTCACCGATAGCTAGAGTACCCACTGCGATGCCTTTTGGCATTTGCACGATAGAAAGCAGAGAGTCCATACCTTTCAGGGCTTTAGACTGAACCGGAACACCAAGTACAGGTACGCTTGTGAAAGCAGCCGCCATGCCTGGTAGGTGTGCAGCACCGCCAGCACCAGCAATAATGACTTTAATACCGCGCTCTTTTGCACTGGTTGCGTAGTCTGCAAGCAACTGAGGTGTGCGGTGAGCTGAAACCACTTTTGTTTCGTACGCTACGCCAAACTGATCCAACATGTCCGCAGCTAGCTTTATTGTTGGCCAATCAGATTTAGAACCCATGATAATACCGACAGTCATCTCAAACTCCTTCAGGTACGATTTAATTAGTGATTAGATATTTTGCGCGCATTATACGGGTAAAATTGCTTTAGGAAAACGTTTGCGTCAGTCTAAATTGCCAATTGATACATTTTATAAACAAATAGCTTTAGTAACAGTGAGTGATAATTTGTACACTTAGCGAGTTCGATAACTGACTTAATGAGGCAACCCGTGGATAACTTTCAACATACATTGCAGGCATTACAACAGGGCGAAGTCATTGCTTACCCGACCGAAGGCGTTTTTGGGGTTGGTTGTGATCCTGATAATCCACATGCCATCAAGAAATTACTCGAGTTAAAACAGCGTCCAGTTGAAAAGGGCTTGATCTTGATTGCGGCAAGTTACGAGCAGCTGCTGCCTTATATTGATGAAAGCCAACTGACCGATGAGCAACTAGCGACGGTTAAAGCAACATGGCCGGGGCCGGTCACTTGGATCATGCCAACCAGTGCTAAAGTGACTGATTGGGTGAGTGGTCAGTTTGATTCAATCGCTGTGCGAGTGACGGATCACCCTTTGGTTCAAAGAATGTGTAATGAATTCGGTAAGCCGTTAACCTCTACCAGTGCTAACCTGACGGGCGAACCACCTTGTATGACGACTGAAGAAGTACATCAGCAACTTGGCCAACACTTGGTTGCGATTCTTGAAGGGAAAACGGGTGGTCGTGACAAGCCAAGCGAAATCAGAGATGCAAAAACGTCGAAAATATTAAGACAGGGTTAAACTCTGCAAAGGAAAGTAAAATGTCAGCAATTGATAAAGAAGCAGTAAAGCAGTTTTTACTGAGCCTACAAGATTCGATTTGCCAACAGCTTGAACAGGCTGATGGTAGTGCACTATTTAAAGAAGACGCATGGGAACGCGAACCTGGCGATCGCCTTGGTGGCGGTGGTCGTACTCGTGTTATGACTGACGGTGTGGTCTTTGAACAAGGTGGTGTAAACTTTTCTCACGTTGCAGGTAAGGCAATGCCCGCTTCAGCAACGGCTCATCGCCCTGAATTAGCCGGGCGTAAGTTTGAGGCAATGGGCGTATCGTTAGTTATCCACCCTAAAAACCCTTATATCCCAACCTCTCATGCTAACGTTCGATTCTTTATTGCCGAAAAAGAAGGCGAAGACCCTATCTGGTGGTTCGGTGGTGGGTTCGATCTAACGCCATTCTATCCTTTCGATGAAGATTGCCAGTCTTGGCATCAAACAGCTAAAGATCTGTGTGCGCCATTTGGCGATAACGTGTATCAAGAACACAAAGAGTGGTGCGATAAGTACTTCTATCTACCTCACCGTGATGAAACGCGTGGTGTTGGTGGTCTGTTCTTTGATGACTTAAATGAGTGGGGCTTTGAAAAGAGCTTTGCTTACATGCGAGCTGTTGGTGAAGGCTATGCTGCGGCATACCTACCGATTGTTGAGCGTCGCAAAGAGACACCTTATGGTGAACGTGAGCGTGACTTCCAACTTTACCGCCGTGGTCGCTACGTTGAATTCAACCTAGTCTATGACCGTGGTACCTTGTTTGGCCTACAAAGTGGCGGGCGAACAGAGTCTATATTGATGTCTATGCCGCCATTGGCTCGCTGGGAATACCGTTACGAACCTCAAGCAGGGTCACCAGAAGCGTTGCTTTATAGTGACTACCTAAAACCTCGATCTTGGTAGTTCTTCCTTCCTTATAGGGATAGTGATAGGGTCATCTATATAGATGACCCTTTTTATTATTTCTGTTAGGTAAGGATATGACACAGCAAGTAGATCGTTATGCCGTTTTCGGTAACCCTATTGGGCAAAGCAAATCGCCATTCATCCACACGTTATTTGCTCGCCAAACTAACCAGCAGCTTACCTATACAGCACTGCAGCCAGAACATGGCCAGTTCATTACCTCAGCTAAAGCCTTTTTTAGTGAAGGTGGAAGAGGGTGTAACGTCACAGCACCATTTAAAGAAGATGCTTATCAGTTTGCTAATCGATTGACTGAAAGAGCTCAACTAGCTGGTGCCGTTAATACATTGAAGAAGCTAGATGACGGAGAAATCATTGGTGATAACACTGATGGTGAGGGGCTTGTTCAAGATTTACTTCAACACCAAGTAGTATTAGAGGGAGCTCGAGTTCTCTTACTGGGTGCTGGTGGCGCAGCAAGAGGAGTGATTCAACCTTTGCTTGATCAAAAGCCACAGCAATTAGTGGTGGCTAACCGCACCAGTTCAAAGGCTGAATTGTTAGCTGAAATGTTTGCTTCGCATGGAAACATAAAAGGGACGGGGCTAAGTGATGTGAACGAAGGCTTTGATGTCATTATTAACTCCACGTCATCAGGTCTAAGTGGTCAACTACCAGAAGTTTCTCCAGCTATCTTCAACGATAATAGTGTCGTCTACGATATGGTTTATGGTTCGGGCAATACGGTATTCAACCAATGGGCATTAGATAATGGTGTTCATGCTGCTTATGACGGCTTGGGGATGTTAGTAGGGCAAGCGGCTGAGAGTTTCATGTTGTGGCGTGGTCTTCGCCCGGGCACAAAACAGATTTTAAGAGAATTACGTAAGAACCTAGAGATATAACAAGGTATTCAGAAAAAATGAATCAATCAATCCTATTCCCAGATATCCAAGATTGGGATGAAGAGTGTCAATCTATTATCTTCCCAGCTCAGCAGTCAGGCGCACTGATTGAGTGTGAAGTGTCGATTGAAGAGTTGTCACGATTATCAGACAAAGAAATCGAAGGCGGCGAACAAGCTTTGGCTATCTTTGCAGAGCTTCGTTTTGATATTGAAGAGTTAGCGGAAGAGTTAATAGAAGAAGAGGAGTATGACTCCTCTAATCGAATTCAGATTAAAGCGCTTTAAACGGGAAGCACAGAGTCTAGATAGTCGTTTTTATTCTGAACATAGTTGTCAGCCGACTTTTGTAAGAAAGCACGTTCCTTATCATGCAGTGGGCGTGCTTGTTTAACTGGGCTTCCTACATATAGATAGCCACTTTCAAGCACCTTGTTAGGTGGAACCAAACTTCCTGCACCAATCATCACGTCTTGTTCGACGACCACACCATCTAATACGATAGCGCCCATACCCACGAGCACACGATCTTTAATCGTGCAACCATGTAGCATCACTTTATGGCCGATAGTGACATCATTGCCGATTAATAGAGGATAACCTTCAGGGTTCTCAGCATTCTTATGGGTAACATGGAGAACACTACCGTCCTGGATATTAGTTCTATCGCCAATATGGATATGATTCACATCTCCTCGAGCGGCGACTAAAGGCCATACACTAGAGTCATCACCAATTTTGATATCACCAACAAGTACTGAGCTTGTATCTATATAGACACCTTGTCCGATCTGAGGTGATATACCTTTGTAACTACGTATTGAACTCATAAATCCTCCTTTATATAGGCACCATAAGCCTTTAATTATGGAGAATACTAGTGAAAATGGCGTGTTTTGAACAAAAAATACTCGAACAATCAAAAAAGTAAGAAAAACTTAAAAAAGGGCTTGCCAGTGTGATCGAAATCTCTATAATGCCACCTCGCTGACACGGGATGGCTTCTTAGGAAACCAAAACGAATCAGTAAGCCAAATTAGCCAAGCTAAGCGCTTGAAAAAAGTTTTGAAAATAGTGGTTGACACTAAAACTTAAATCGCTAAAATGGCCGTCCGATTTGAGCGAAGCTCAAAAAGGAAAAGCTCTTTAACAATTTAAACCTATCAATCTGTGTGGGCACTCGTTGATGAATATCAAAAAATGAAACTTCGGTTTCAACTTGATTTCAATGAACTGAGTGACCAATCGATAATTTATTATCGGCACAGTCAATTCATTATCATTCTGTTGGAATGGTAATAGCTTTAGAATTACTTTTTGTAGTTTTGAAGTCAGTATTCGTTGAGTCACACCTATTAATTTAGGTAATCAAAACTTTAAATTGAAGAGTTTGATCATGGCTCAGATTGAACGCTGGCGGCAGGCCTAACACATGCAAGTCGAGCGGAAACGAGTTATCTGAACCTTCGGGGAACGATAACGGCGTCGAGCGGCGGACGGGTGAGTAATGCCTAGGAAATTGCCTTGATGTGGGGGATAACCATTGGAAACGATGGCTAATACCGCATAATGCCTACGGGCCAAAGAGGGGGACCTTCGGGCCTCTCGCGTCAAGATATGCCTAGGTGGGATTAGCTAGTTGGTGAGGTAATGGCTCACCAAGGCGACGATCCCTAGCTGGTCTGAGAGGATGATCAGCCACACTGGAACTGAGACACGGTCCAGACTCCTACGGGAGGCAGCAGTGGGGAATATTGCACAATGGGCGAAAGCCTGATGCAGCCATGCCGCGTGTATGAAGAAGGCCTTCGGGTTGTAAAGTACTTTCAGTTGTGAGGAAGGGGGTGTCGTTAATAGCGGCATTTCTTGACGTTAGCAACAGAAGAAGCACCGGCTAACTCCGTGCCAGCAGCCGCGGTAATACGGAGGGTGCGAGCGTTAATCGGAATTACTGGGCGTAAAGCGCATGCAGGTGGTTCATTAAGTCAGATGTGAAAGCCCGGGGCTCAACCTCGGAACTGCATTTGAAACTGGTGAACTAGAGTACTGTAGAGGGGGGTAGAATTTCAGGTGTAGCGGTGAAATGCGTAGAGATCTGAAGGAATACCAGTGGCGAAGGCGGCCCCCTGGACAGATACTGACACTCAGATGCGAAAGCGTGGGGAGCAAACAGGATTAGATACCCTGGTAGTCCACGCCGTAAACGATGTCTACTTGGAGGTTGTGGCCTTGAGCCGTGGCTTTCGGAGCTAACGCGTTAAGTAGACCGCCTGGGGAGTACGGTCGCAAGATTAAAACTCAAATGAATTGACGGGGGCCCGCACAAGCGGTGGAGCATGTGGTTTAATTCGATGCAACGCGAAGAACCTTACCTACTCTTGACATCCAGAGAAGCCAGCGGAGACGCAGGTGTGCCTTCGGGAGCTCTGAGACAGGTGCTGCATGGCTGTCGTCAGCTCGTGTTGTGAAATGTTGGGTTAAGTCCCGCAACGAGCGCAACCCTTATCCTTGTTTGCCAGCGAGTAATGTCGGGAACTCCAGGGAGACTGCCGGTGATAAACCGGAGGAAGGTGGGGACGACGTCAAGTCATCATGGCCCTTACGAGTAGGGCTACACACGTGCTACAATGGCGCATACAGAGGGCAGCGAACTTGCGAGAGTGAGCGAATCCCAAAAAGTGCGTCGTAGTCCGGATTGGAGTCTGCAACTCGACTCCATGAAGTCGGAATCGCTAGTAATCGTAGATCAGAATGCTACGGTGAATACGTTCCCGGGCCTTGTACACACCGCCCGTCACACCATGGGAGTGGGCTGCAAAAGAAGTGGGTAGTTTAACCTTTCGGGGAGGACGCTCACCACTTTGTGGTTCATGACTGGGGTGAAGTCGTAACAAGGTAGCCCTAGGGGAACCTGGGGCTGGATCACCTCCTTATACGAAGATATTCACGATAAGTGTCCACACAGATTGATTAGGTTTAGAAAGTAAAAGAGACGAAGAACTCCCAAGTTCTTCAATCCAGTGTCCCGTTCGTCTAGAGGCCTAGGACACCGCCCTTTCACGGCGGTAACAGGGGTTCGACTCCCCTACGGGATACCATTGGGTCGTTAGCTCAGTTGGTAGAGCAGTTGACTTTTAATCAATTGGTCGCAGGTTCGAATCCTGCACGACCCACCATTTCCTCCCAAGGAAATAAAAATATGGGGCTATAGCTCAGCTGGGAGAGCGCCTGCCTTGCACGCAGGAGGTCTGCGGTTCGATCCCGCATAGCTCCACCATTCCTTCCATGAGGAATTAAAACTTTTATGGGCGATTAGCTCAGTTGGGAGAGCACCTGCCTTACAAGCAGGGGGTCACTGGTTCGAGCCCGGTATCGCCCACCATCTTTAAGCATTCTCGAAAGAGAGTATTTAAAAATGGGTTAAAAGTTTAACACTTTGAAACTCTTGCTCTTTAACAATTTGGAAAGCTGACTGATTTAAATAACGTAGTTATTTAAATCAAATTAAAAGTTCTCAATGTTTATCTTTTGGATAAACACAACACAAACACATTCAAGTGTCTTGTATTCGATTCAAACTTGTTTGAATCACAATTGAGTCCGGCAAACACGTAATAAGAACTAACCCTTCTTATTACAACCAAAAACCTTGGTTGTTTACCATACATAAAGACCCTTTCGGGTTGTATGGTTAAGTGACTAAGCGTACACGGTGGATGCCTTGGCAGTCAGAGGCGATGAAGGACGTATTAACTTGCGATAAGCCCAGATTAGACAGTAAAAGTCATTTGAGTCTGGGATTTCCGAATGGGGAAACCCACTTACATAAGTAAGTATCTTGTTGTGAATACATAGCAGCAAGAGGCAAACCGGGGGAACTGAAACATCTAAGTACCCCGAGGAAGAGAAATCAACCGAGATTCCGAAAGTAGCGGCGAGCGAAATTGGATTAGCCCTTAAGCTTTTAATGAGACAGACGAAGGCTCTGGAAAGTGCCGCAATAAAGGGTGATAGCCCCGTAGTCGACATCTCATCATCAGTGAAAACGAGTAGGGCGGGACACGTGATATCCTGTCTGAATATGGGGGGACCATCCTCCAAGGCTAAATACTACTGACTGACCGATAGTGAACCAGTACCGTGAGGGAAAGGCGAAAAGAACCCCTGTGAGGGGAGTGAAATAGAACCTGAAACCGTGTACGTACAAGCAGTAGGAGCACCTTCGTGGTGTGACTGCGTACCTTTTGTATAATGGGTCAGCGACTTAATTTTAGTAGCAAGGTTAACCGTTTAGGGGAGCCGTAGGGAAACCGAGTCTTAACTGGGCGTACAGTTGCTAGGATTAGACCCGAAACCAGGTGATCTAGCCATGGGCAGGTTGAAGGTTGAGTAACATCAACTGGAGGACCGAACCGACTAATGTTGAAAAATTAGCGGATGACTTGTGGCTAGGGGTGAAAGGCCAATCAAACCTGGAGATAGCTGGTTCTCCCCGAAAGCTATTTAGGTAGCGCCTCGGACGAATACTACTGGGGGTAGAGCACTGTTAAGGCTAGGGGGTCATCCCGACTTACCAACCCTTTGCAAACTCCGAATACCAGTAAGTACTATCCGGGAGACACACGGCGGGTGCTAACGTCCGTCGTGGAGAGGGAAACAACCCAGACCGCCAGCTAAGGTCCCAAAGTATAGCTAAGTGGGAAACGATGTGGGAAGGCTCAGACAGCCAGGATGTTGGCTTAGAAGCAGCCATCATTTAAAGAAAGCGTAATAGCTCACTGGTCGAGTCGGCCTGCGCGGAAGATGTAACGGGGCTAAGCTATACACCGAAGCTGCGGCTACGCACTTATGTGCGTGGGGTAGGGGAGCGTTCTGTAAGCCGTTGAAGGTGGTCTGTAAGGGCTGCTGGAGGTATCAGAAGTGCGAATGCTGACATGAGTAACGATAAAGGGAGTGAAAAACTCCCTCGCCGGAAGACCAAGGGTTCCTGTCCAACGTTAATCGGGGCAGGGTAAGTCGACCCCTAAGGCGAGGCCGAAAGGCGTAGTCGATGGGAAACGGGTTAATATTCCCGTACTTCTTACAATTGCGATGGGGGGACGGAGAAGGCTAGGTGGGCCTGGCGACGGTTGTCCAGGTTCAAGTACGT
This sequence comes from Vibrio chagasii, assembly GCF_024347355.1. Taxonomy (NCBI): domain Bacteria; kingdom Pseudomonadati; phylum Pseudomonadota; class Gammaproteobacteria; order Vibrionales; family Vibrionaceae; genus Vibrio; species Vibrio chagasii. The sequence continues at coordinate 3,353,563 of NZ_AP025465.1, read as the reverse complement.
AGGCGGAAGAATTAGGTAAATCCGGTTCTTCTTAACGCTGAGATACGATGTCGAGCTACTACGGTAGTGAAGTCATTGATGCCATGCTTCCAGGAAAAGCCTCTAAGCTTCAGATTGTAAGGAATCGTACCCCAAACCGACACAGGTGGTCGGGTAGAGAATACCAAGGCGCTTGAGAGAACTCGGGTGAAGGAACTAGGCAAAATGGTACCGTAACTTCGGGAGAAGGTACGCTCTTATCAGTGAAGTCCCTTGCGGATGGAGCAGACGAGAGTCGCAGATACCAGGTGGCTGCAACTGTTTATTAAAAACACAGCACTGTGCAAAATCGTAAGATGACGTATACGGTGTGACGCCTGCCCGGTGCCGGAAGGTTAATTGATGGGGTTAGACTTCGGTCGAAGCTCTTGATCGAAGCCCCGGTAAACGGCGGCCGTAACTATAACGGTCCTAAGGTAGCGAAATTCCTTGTCGGGTAAGTTCCGACCTGCACGAATGGCGTAATGATGGCCACGCTGTCTCCACCCGAGACTCAGTGAAATTGAAATCGCTGTGAAGATGCAGTGTACCCGCGGCTAGACGGAAAGACCCCGTGAACCTTTACTACAGCTTGGCACTGAACATTGAACCTACATGTGTAGGATAGGTGGGAGACTTTGAAACCGCGTCGCTAGATGTGGTGGAGTCGTCCTTGAAATACCACCCTTGTAGTTTTGATGTTCTAACGTTGGTCCCTGAATCGGGATTACGGACAGTGCCTGGTGGGTAGTTTGACTGGGGCGGTCTCCTCCCAAAGAGTAACGGAGGAGCACGAAGGTGGGCTAAACACGGTTGGACATCGTGTGGTTAGTGCAATGGCATAAGCCCGCTTGACTGCGAGAATGACAATTCGAGCAGGTGCGAAAGCAGGTCATAGTGATCCGGTGGTTCTGAATGGAAGGGCCATCGCTCAACGGATAAAAGGTACTCCGGGGATAACAGGCTGATACCGCCCAAGAGTTCATATCGACGGCGGTGTTTGGCACCTCGATGTCGGCTCATCACATCCTGGGGCTGAAGTCGGTCCCAAGGGTATGGCTGTTCGCCATTTAAAGTGGTACGCGAGCTGGGTTTAGAACGTCGTGAGACAGTTCGGTCCCTATCTGCCGTGGGCGTTGGAAAATTGAAGGGGGCTGCTCCTAGTACGAGAGGACCGGAGTGGACGAACCTCTGGTGTTCGGGTTGTCATGCCAATGGCATTGCCCGGTAGCTAAGTTCGGAATCGATAACCGCTGAAAGCATCTAAGCGGGAAGCGAGCCCTGAGATGAGTTTTCCCTGACACTTTAAGTGTCCTAAAGGGTTGTTCAAGACTAGAACGTTGATAGGCAGGGTGTGTAAGTGCTGCGAGGCATTGAGCTAACCTGTACTAATTGCCCGTGAGGCTTAACCATACAACACCCAAGGGGTTTTGATGGACTCAAAGATACAAACGCTTGAATGAGTTTGATGAGACAACACTTTTAATAAGCTTTCCGAATTTTAAAATTTGCTTGGCGACCATAGCATTGTGGACCCACCTGATTCCATGCCGAACTCAGAAGTGAAACACAATAGCGCCGATGGTAGTGTGGGGCTTCCCCATGTGAGAGTAGGACATCGCCAGGCTTTAAATTATGAACGACTTGTCAGCGACGACAAGTAGTCCACTGCGGAGTGGTAGTTCAGTTGGTTAGAATACCGGCCTGTCACGCCGGGGGTCGCGGGTTCGAGTCCCGTCCACTCCGCCACTTATTCGATGACCTCGCTTAATGCGAGGTTTTTTCGAATCTAAAGTACAAAAAGCTTTAGGGGTGTAGCTCCAATTGGCAGAGCAGCGGATTCCAAATCCGCGTGTTGGGAGTTCGAATCTCTCCACCCCTGCCACATTAATAGGCTCTAGCAGAAATGCTAGAGCCTTTTTGCTTTTCACCGCTCCAAATTCCAGTCAACAATTCCCTCGTTTCGCTAGTTCTGATGAAACAGTGTAAGTGCTTACTTATCTCAGCCTCGTTTATTAATATCCAAGCCACAAACTTCATTTCTTTATGAGAATTATTCTCAATATTTTGTTACATTTTGGTCGTTATTACTAAAAGGCTACAAATATGGACATCTCTCGTCGTAAATTTATTCAATCATCTCTCGCTATATCTGCACTTACAGTCCTTCCTGCTTGTTCTATGAAGAGGTCGGTTGATGAGAAGGGAGGGTATGTTTACGACTTAACTGCTGAGCCTTCTACTGCTGAAATTGTACCTGGATTTACTACTAACGTTTTGGGGTTCAATGGTCAGATCCCTGCGCCAACAATTCGTTGTCGACAGGGCGACAAAGTTACGATTCATTTCACTAATAAATTATCAGAACCAACCACAATTCACTGGCATGGTTTAAGAATCCCTATAGAAATGGACGGAGTGCCTTTCTTGAGTCAGCCACCAATTATGCCCGGTGAAACGTTCGTCTATGAATTTACGCCACCAGATGCAGGCACGTTCTGGTATCACCCACACATGAACAGTGTTAAACAACTTGGTATGGGCTTAGTCGGTCTAATTGTTGTTGAAGAGAGCACACCAGTTCAGTTCGATGAAGAGCATGCTTTGATGCTTAAACACTGGCACCTTGATAAACAAGGACAGTGGAAGGACTTAATGATCCCACGTCTTAGCGCTCGTATGGGGACTCCTGGGGAGTGGAGCAGTGTTAATGGAGTACATGAGCCTACTTATCAACTAAAGCAACATGCAACGACTAGGCTTCGTATAGCTAATGTCGATAACACAATCACTTATCCTATCGCTGTTGAAGGTGTAGAAGCATGGGTTATTGCCATAGATGGTAACCCGATAAAAACACCTTATAGGTTGACTGAACATAAAATCGGTCCAGGTATGCGAGTTGACATAGGACTGATTGCTCCAAAGGCTGGCAAGCGAGTGAATGTTCTGCAAATGAAGGGACGTTTTCCTTTTTCCTTGTGTGAATTTGAAGTCGTAGATTCCACGCTCATAGAAGGCAAAGCACTTCCTTTGTTGCCTCTGAATCCAGTACCTAAGTTAGATCTCGCGAATGCAGAAGAGATCGATTTTGTGTTTGAGTGGGAAGGGGCGGTGTCGCCGGTTTCTAAAGATGGGAAATCCATGCCTAAGTTTTGGCTGACAAATAAAAGAGCCTGGGAAGGAATGAGTAAAGACAATATTCCGGACCCACTCGCTACATTAGAGTTAGGCAAAACCTATATATTCGATCTTAAGAATGTTACTCAATACCATCATCCAATCCATATTCATGGTCATACGTTTACGGTACTTGAGTTAGATGGCAAAAAAATTGAAGAACCTTTTCACACAGATACTGTGTTACTTGGAAAGAACGGTCGAGCTAAAGCAGCATTTGTGGCAGATAACCCCGGACGTTGGATGTATCACTGTCATGTGATTGAACATATGAAAACAGGACTGATGGGTTATATCGAAGTTAAGTGACACCTGTAACGTTTAATATTTGCGCATACATTCTTAGTTTCCACCCTCGCTTTTATCGGCGTTAAAGCTAGAATATAGGGATTATTGTTAGGGAGGATTCATGGGTCAGTTATCTATTCTTGGTTTTATCGCTATTGGTGGCGCTTTTGGTGCTTGTTCACGTTATCTGATTTCCGAGTTATGCGTAGTGATGTTTGGACGAGGTTTTCCTTATGGTACGCTAACTGTTAACGTGATTGGCTCTTTGATTATGGGATTACTGATCGCCGCGTTCGAAAATGAGATGGTTGCAACTGAACCCTGGAGACAGATTATTGGCTTGGGCTTCCTTGGTGCCTTGACTACATTCTCCACTTTTTCGATGGATAACGTGCTTCTTATGCAGCAAGGCGCATTTTTCAAGATGGGGCTTAATGTTCTGCTTAATGTAGTACTCAGTATTTCAGCCGCATGGATCGGCTTCCAACTTTTGATAAAGTCTTAAAACTTTCTTACGATTTGTTAACAACTCGGCTTGGTTTCTCCAAGCCGTTTTTATATACTCGATCGTACTTGTCGGAGTGCCATATGGCTGAGACCGTTAACTCGGGATCCGTTGAACCTGATCAGGCTAATACCTGCGAAGGGAACAAGAGTAGATATCTAACTAGAATCCCTCTAGAGATCTATCACCAGATCACAACTGTATTTCTTACCGTGATCCCTCTTGTAGCATCAATCCGTCAAGCATTTTTATCCCAATAAATAATGGCTAAAAGCCAAGGAAAAATGCTATGTCGAGTCGTAAACAAGCAAGACTGGAAGCGAAGAATTTCATCGATTCTTTATCAGTACAACCTTATCCAAATTCAAAGAAAGCTTACATCCAAGGTTCTCGAGAGGACATTCAAGTCCCAGTTCGAGAGATATCACTTGCTGATAGCCTTGTTGGTGGTACCAAAAAAGAGCCTGTATTTGAACCTAATGCACCTATTCACATCTATGACACCTCTGGTGTTTATACCGACCCAACGCACGAGATAGACCTTTATAACGGCCTTCCAAAGCTAAGAGAGCAGTGGATCGAAGAGCGTGGTGATACCGAGCTATTAGATGATGTTAGCTCTGTTTATACCAAAGAGCGCCTAGAGGACGAAACCTTAGACGAGCTTCGTTACGGAAACCTGCCTAGAATTCGTCGTGCGACTGGCGATCAATGTGTGACTCAGTTGTACTATGCTCGTAAGGGGATTATTACCCCTGAGATGGAATACATTGCGATTCGCGAGAATATGGGGCGTCAGAAGTTCGCAGATGAGCAACTGAACCACCAACACCCTGGTCATAACTTTGGCGCAAACCTACCGAAAGAAATTACCCCTGAGTTCGTGCGTAAAGAGGTTGCTGAAGGTCGAGCAATTATCCCTTCAAACATCAACCACCCAGAATCAGAACCTATGATTATTGGCCGAAATTTCTTAGTTAAGGTGAACGCCAATATCGGTAACTCTTCTGTAAGCTCTTCGATTGAAGAAGAAGTTGAGAAGTTAGTTTGGTCAACCCGCTGGGGCGGCGATACAGTGATGGATTTGTCGACTGGTCGAAATATTCACGAAACACGAGAGTGGATTCTACGTAATAGCCCAGTGCCAATTGGTACTGTTCCTATGTACCAAGCACTTGAGAAAGTGAACGGTGTTGCTGAAGACCTTAACTGGGAAGTGATGCGTGACACCTTAATTGAGCAAGCAGAGCAGGGCGTCGACTACTTTACGATTCATGCTGGCTTGCTTCTTCGCTATGTCCCTATGACGGCTAAGCGTGTTACCGGAATTGTCTCTCGTGGCGGTTCTATCATTGCTAAATGGTGTCTTGCTCATCACCAAGAAAGCTTTCTATACACCCACTTCCGCGAGATTTGTGAGATCTGTGCGAAGTACGATGTAGCACTTTCATTAGGTGATGGCCTGCGTCCGGGCTCTATTGCTGATGCCAATGACGAGGCTCAATTTGCTGAACTTCGCACCTTAGGTGAACTGACGAAAGTGGCGTGGGAATATGACGTACAGGTGATAATTGAAGGCCCTGGACATGTACCAATGCACCTTATTAAAGAGAACATGGACGAGCAGTTAGAGCACTGCCATGAAGCGCCTTTCTATACATTAGGCCCGCTTACTACAGACATTGCCCCTGGTTTCGACCATATCACCTCTGGTATTGGTGCCGCGATGATCGGTTGGTATGGCTGTGCGATGCTTTGTTACGTGACCCCAAAAGAGCACTTAGGCTTGCCAAATAAAGAGGATGTTAAGACTGGCTTGATTACTTACAAGCTAGCGGCGCACGCTGCTGACTTGGCAAAAGGGCATCCAGGAGCACAAATCCGTGATAATGCGCTTTCAAAAGCGCGCTTTGAATTCCGTTGGGAAGACCAATTTAACTTAGCACTAGACCCTGATACAGCCCGTTCTTTCCATGATGAAACCTTGCCACAAGAATCAGGTAAGGTCGCACATTTCTGTTCTATGTGTGGACCTAAATTCTGTTCGATGAAGATTTCTCAGGAAGTGAGAGAGTATGCTAAAGACACAGAACAAGTAGCCTCTGATCAGGCTATCGAGATCAAGATGCTAGACAATCCGCTGGAAGGGATGCGTCAAAAATCACAAGAGTTCCGTGATACTGGCTCAGAGCTTTACCACCCAGCCGTTGGTGCGAAAGAAGCTCAACTAGAGGAATAATGACAGTGAAAATTCTGATCCCATCTCAATATATTGAGTTAACGGGAGAGGTTCAACACTGTCTATTGGTTGCTAAGCGACAAGGCTTAGCAACTGATGCAGTTGAGTTGGGTGTCAGCCCAACTCAATACTTCTCTATCGTTGATTCTCAACACTCACTTACTATTGGCTTTGCTTCTGATGTCGCATCAGTTGAAGCGGAGCAGCTAGGCTCACTTGACCATATTGTGATTTATGACGAGCCGTTATCGCTGGCAGATGTTCGCGATGCTTTAGCGCAATACCCTAATACGATATACGTTGGTGTAACCAATGACGCTGCCGTGTTAGATATTTGGTCACACTTAAACGCTAATCGAGCTATTAAAAGTATTAACCCCGATCATCAAGCCATAGATAGCCGCCATCACTTTGCGTGGTTACTAATGTTATTGGCTCTAGATTTTCCATTAGAAGACGCACTGGTTCTCGCACGCGCTGCGTCTAATGTTTCACGTGGAACATGGCCAAGCCACTACCAAGGGTTTCCAACTCCGGTTTTAGAAGACAAGAGTTTAGGCATTAGTGTTGGCTGGGCCCATCAAGGAACGTCACTTTCATTCCCTGATTTGACTAAGAAAAGCCTCGGGCTTTACCCAGTTGTCGATGATGTTGATTGGATTGAAAGGCTCCTTAAGCTTGGAATCAATACGGTACAACTGCGAATCAAGAACCCTCAGCAAGCTGACTTAGAGCAACAAGTCGCACGATCGATCGAACTTGGTCGAGAACATAACGCTCAGGTTTTTATCAATGACTATTGGCAACTTGCACTCAAACATGGCGCTTTTGGTGTTCACTTGGGACAAGAGGATATTGAAGAATCGAACCTTTCCCAACTGAGCCAAGCGGGTATTAAGATCGGCCTATCGACACATGGATACTATGAGTTGTTACGCATCGTTCAAATCAACCCAAGTTACATCGCGTTAGGACATATCTTCCCAACAACCACAAAACAGATGCCATCAAAGCCGCAAGGTCTAGTGCGTTTAGCTCTTTACCAGCAGCTTATCGATACCATTCCATACAGTGAAGTGCTTGTCGGTTATCCGACCGTGGCTATTGGTGGGATTGACCAATCGACGGCAGAGCAGGTATGGGATTGTGGTGTCTCGAGCCTCGCGGTAGTGCGTGCAATTACGTTGGCGGAAGATCCCAAAGCGGTTATTGAGTTTTTCGAAGCTCTTATGAATGGCAACTCTTCAACCTTTACTGAAGAGGTTCGTCAGGAGTTAAGCCATGCTGAGTGACTTTGAATTTGTACGCTATCAGCGCCAAATCGCACTGCCTGAAATTGGTGAACAAGGACAACGAAATCTACTAAACGGTCATGTGTTAGTTATTGGTTGTGGTGGTTTGGGGAATGCTGCGACTCTTTATCTAGCAGCGTCTGGCATCGGAAAAATCGTGTTGGTTGATGATGATTGTGTCGGCTCATCCAATCTACAACGACAGGTCGCGTTCAAAGAAAGCGATCTTGGTACAGCTAAAGTCGATGCATTGAAACTGCAACTGAGTGAGTTAAATGGTAGAAGCCAAGTTAGGACCATCAACAAGCGAATGGCCGAAAGCCAGTTAAAGCTTGAAGTGATGCTAGCTGATGTTGTGTTGGACTGTACCGACAACTTCGCCACACGCCAGCAAGTTAACCAAGCGTGTTTTGAGGCTAACACACCATTGATATCAGGCTCCGCAATTGGTTGGAAAGGTCAATTTATTGTCTTCGATTATCAAAACCAGCAGGGCTGTTACCACTGTCTTTTCCCGTTTGACCACCATCCACAAACAATGCGTTGTAGTGATAGTGGCATCATTGGGCCTGTCGTCGGGACTATAGGAAACCTCCAAGCTCTTGCTGCTATTCAGCACATTAGCAGTGGCGAGTTTCAAGTGGCGACACATCAGCTCAAGCTGTTCGACGGTAAGACTATGAACTGGCAAAACCTAATGGTCACGCAAGATATCGAATGTCCGGTGTGCAATTCGTCAGTGACCAATAATTTAGAAGAAGAAGCACTATGAGCAACATCACTATTTCAATAAACGAGCAACCAGAGCAGGTCGCGCAATCATCTTCTCTTGCAGATATTATTCATTCGCTTTCGCTACCTGACTTAGGGTGTGTATTCGCTATCAATAACACGGTTGTCCCGCGTAGCCAGTGGCAACAAACCATCGTCAATGAAGGCGATTCTATCTCTCTTTTTCAAGCTATTGCAGGGGGCTAACCATGTTAACCATCGCAGATAAAACATTCCAATCACGTCTGTTCACTGGCACAGGTAAGTTCGCCAACAAGCATTTGATGGCGAGTGCTATCGAAGCTTCAGGTTCTCAACTGGCAACCATGGCACTGAAGAGAGTCGATATTCGTTCTGAGCAAGACGATATTTTACAGCCCATTATTGATGCCGGCGTAAATCTACTTCCGAATACCTCTGGGGCTAAGAACGCGAAGGATGCCATCTTTGCTGCGCACTTGGCTCGCGAAGCTCTAGGCACAAATTGGCTCAAACTGGAAATTCACCCAGATCCAAAGTACTTGATGCCAGACCCAATTGAGACATTAAAAGCGGCTGAGCAACTGGTTAAAGATGGCTTTGTTGTGTTGCCATACTGTCATGCTGACCCAGTGTTGTGTAAACGATTGGAAGAGGTGGGTTGTGCTGCGGTTATGCCGTTAGGTGCGCCGATTGGGTCGAACAAAGGTATCGCTTCGGCGGACTTTTTAGAGATTATTATCGACCAAGCGAACGTCCCTGTGATTGTAGATGCGGGTATTGGTGCTCCATCACATGCGGCGCGTGCAATGGAGATGGGTGCTGACGCTGTGTTAGTTAATACTGCGATTGCTGCTTCTCAACAGCCAGTTGAAATGGCGATTGCCTTTAAGTTGGCAGTGGAAGCGGGGCGTATGGCTTACCTTGCAGGTCTCGCTGGTCAGGTATCTCATGCGGTTGCTTCCAGCCCGTTAACCTCATTCCTAGACGAGTAGTATTGCCATGACGTTTGTTGATCGATTTAAACAACTCAACTGGGATGACATTGGTATGTCGATCTTCAGTAAAACGGCAGAGGATGTTGAACGTGCTCTGAGTAAACCCAAACGCGACTTAGAAGACTTTAAGGCTTTGATCTCTCCAGCGGCAGAACCTTACTTAGAGCAGATGGCGCAACAATCGTTGGCACTCACACGCAAGCGATTCGGCAATACAATGTCGTTGTATATTCCATTGTACCTTTCAAACCTATGTGCGAATGCGTGCACGTATTGTGGCTTCTCAATGGAGAACCGTATTAAGCGTCGCACACTTACTTTGGATGAAATCGATGCTGAAAGTGCCGCTATCAAAAAGATGAAGTTTGATAGTGTACTGTTGGTGACTGGTGAACATGAAACCAAGGTCGGGATGAAGTACTTCCGTGAAGTGCTACCGAATATTAAGGCACAATTTAACCATCTTGCGATGGAAGTGCAGCCGCTTGATCAAGATGACTACGCAGAGCTTAAAACTCTCGGATTAGATGCGGTGATGGTTTACCAAGAAACCTATAGCCCAAGTACCTACGCGGAACACCACTTGCGTGGCAATAAAATGGATTTTGAATACCGGCTCGAAACGCCTGATCGTTTGGCAAAAGCGGGTATTGATAAGATAGGTATTGGTGCTTTGATTGGTTTGGAAGATTGGCGTACCGACTGTTTCTTCGTGGCCGCTCACTTAGATTATCTTGAGCGTACTTATTGGCAAACACGTTACTCGATTTCACTCCCACGTCTTCGTCCGTGTGAGGGTGGTTTGCAGCCTAAATCTATTATGAGTGATAAGCAGTTGGTACAACTTATCTGTGCCTATCGCTTATTAAACCCTGAAGTTGAGTTGTCTCTTTCGACTCGTGAGTCAGCAACGTTCCGCGATAACGTGTTGCCGTTAGGTATCACTAGCATGTCTGCCGCGTCAAAAACTCAACCTGGTGGTTATGCTTCAGGTGAGGAAGAGCTTGAGCAGTTCGAGATAAGTGATGAAAGAAGCGCAGCTGATGTCGAGGCTATGATTCGTCAACGTGGGTTTGACCCGGTATGGCGAGATTGGCATAGCGCTTACTCAGGCTAACTTGCAGCTTGGCTGATGTTCCACGTGAAACATCAGTGATGTGAAAGCGACAAATAAAAACGGCTACCTTTAGGTAGCCGTTTTCGTATCTAACTTAGCTAAACTGGTTTGACTAAGTTACCTATCTATTTAGGCATTAAGCGTGAGCTAGTGGCGTTGTTGCTTGGCGTAGCCACTCTAACGTATCACCTTCAACTAGTGGGCTAACATCGTTCCACACCTTTTGGTGGTAATCGTTTAGCCATGCAAGTTCCGGGCGTGTCAGTAGATCGACGTTGATGTTGCGCTTGTCGATAGGGCAACGTGTTAGCGACTCAAATGTTAGCACTGAGAAGTCACCTTGAGTTGGAAGCTCAACAACCAGCTCTAAGTTTTCGATACGGATACCAAATTCATCGGCACGGTAGTAACCCGGCTCATTTGATAACACCATACCTTCAACAAGAGGGACATCGATTAGCTTCTTAGAGATGCTTTGCGGACCTTCATGAACACTTAGGAAGTGGCCAACGCCGTGACCAGTACCGTGGTCATAGTCGAAGCCTTCTGCCCATAAGTGCTGGCGCGCTAGGATATCCAGTTGGAAACCACGAGTATCTTGTGGGAAGCGAGCGCGTGCAATACCGATGTGGCCCTTAAGTGCAAGAGTGAACTGTTGAATCATTTCTTCGCTTGGTTGGCCAATTGCGATAGTACGTGTGATGTCGGTTGTGCCATCTAGGTATTGACCGCCTGAATCGACTAGGTACAGAGTGTTCATCTCTAGCTGACCCGGCTCAGGCTGGTTCTCATGGTTGTAGTGACACATGGCTGCGTTTCCGCCTGCCGCTGAAATTGTGTCGAAACTTAGGTCCATTAGGGTTGGATCTTGCTCACGGAATGACTGTACTTTGTCTGCTAGTACCGCTTCGTTGTGCAGATTACCTTGCGCCACTTCTGCATCAATCCAAGATAGGAATTTTGCCATCGCCACGCCATCACGGATGTGACACGCTTTCATGCCGGCAATTTCTGTTTCGTTCTTCGCGGCTTTTGGCATTAGGCATGGGTCGGCTGCTTCAATGATATGAGCACCGGCGTTTTGGAGAACAAGCGTGTACCAAGCATTGCTTGTGCCTGAATCAACAGACACATTCTTACCTTCTAAAGATTGAAGGCGGGCTTCAAGCTCAGATGGGTGAGAAACACGAATACCATTACCAACGTGCGCTTCAAAGCCTGCAGGGATACGAACTGGGTCTAAGAAGAAATCGACACTTTCATCGGCGTGAATGATTGCATTAGATAACACAACCGGCAGACGAGATACGTCTAAACCACGAATGTTGAGTAACCAGCAGATTGAATCCAGCTCAGTAAGGATAGCGGCATCAGCGCCTTTGGCTTTTAGTAGGCTTGCAATTTCTGCGCGTTTGCTTTCACTTGATTGGCCTACGGCGTCGGTTGTCATTAGGCGAACATCAGATACTACAGGCTCAGGACGATCAGACCAAAGTTCATCAATTGAATTCGAAGATAGTGTTGTTAGTTCAACTTTCTCTGCCAGTTTAGCTTGAGCGCCTTTCAGCCAAGCCGCCGTATGCATGCGTGGGTCGAATGCAACTTTACTGCCTTGCGCTAGTGAATTGATGATCCAATCTAAAGCCGGTTCTTCAATAAGGTGGCGATACTCAAATAGCTCACCAGGTACTTGTTTACGAACCTGGACGGTATAGCGACCATCAACAAAAATAGCCGCGTTTTCGCGAGTGATAACAGCCGCACCTGCAGAGCCAGTGAAACCGGTTAGCCAGTGAAGTCGCTCGTTGTGAGCTGGAACGTATTCACCTAGGTACTCGTCTTCATGTGGAATGATAACAGCATCTAAGTGGTTTGCTTCAAGCCAAGCTCGAACCGCAGTAACGCGTTCCGCAGTGATATTGTGCATCTGTGTTTATCCTTATTGTTAGGGTCCTTGTTAACACTCACAGCCGATATACCTGTGAGGGGACTTATTAGGTCAATAAGCTAGCGCTTTTGTTCGTTTGCTGCAAACGCTGTACGCCATTTTTATCTGAGGTGCAGAGTTTTTTCTTTGATGATATCTCGCAACCAAGTTAAGGCTGGGTCGTTTTCTCTATCACGGTGCCAAAACAGAGTGTAAGCCATTGGTGGAAATTCCATTGGCAGAGGCACAACCACTAAGTCGAGCTGCTTCGCAACCAGATGAGTGAAGTGGCTTGGTGCGGTAAATACAAAGTCGGTGTAGGTACACAGGCTTGCGGCACTGTTGAAGTCGGGAACAGAAATAGCGATATCACGTTGATGACCAAGGTCGGCAAGTTTGTAGTCGAGTAACCAACGATCATTACCATCACACCTTACTTGAACATGACGTTGTGCCAGATAGGTTTCCAGATCCCATTGACCACTCAGAGCAGGGTGGTTGCGTCTCAATACACACATCTGTGCATCTCGGTAGATCTCTTGTTCGCAAATATCATCTGGCGGCAACATGGTTAAACGCGCGTCGTTGATGTCGATGTCTTTACCCGTGAGGCCGATATCGAGTTCACCAAGCTGTAATTTCTTAAAGGTTTGCTCCGTCCAAGCGTGAGTGTTGATATTTACCTTCGGTGCTTGGCGAAAAATCGCAGGTAAGAAGTGAGGAAGAATCAACGGGTAGACACTTTCAACCGCTGCAATGTGAAAACTGTGGTCACTGTTGTTGGGAATGAATGTCTCCGGTTGGGTAAGCACATCAAGTTGATTGATCAGTGTTTCCAACCGTGGCTTAAGGAACACTGCTTTTGGTGTCGGGCGTAGGCCGTGTGCACTTCGCGTAAAAAGAGGGTCATTAAATTGTTCGCGAAGTTTGGCCAATGATTTACTCACTGCTGACTGGCTCAGGCACAATCGATGTGCAGTGCGTGTAACACTCTGCTCTTCCATTAGCACCTGCAAGCAAACTAGTAGATTGAGGTCGAGGCGCGATAGTTTCTCGATATTCATGTGAGTTTCCTTATTGGAATAATGCTAATGATTATATGCCATTTTTGTTCATATCTTTAGTTGGTTATTATGCACCTAAATTAACTCATCCGGAGAATCTTGTGCCTTCTAACGCGCTTCCAACCCCTAGTAAACTGCAGGTTGCTTTATTGGCAATGCTGGTTCTTTTTAGCCCTTTGGCTATTGATATCTACCTGCCAGCTCTGCCACAGATTTCGACAGCGTTTCACGTGGAACATGCATTAGCACAAGATACGATCACTTGGTTTTTGTTTGCTATGGGTGTCGGCCAACTATTTGCCGGCCCTTTGGCGGATAAGCTAGGACGTCGAACCGTTGCATTGGGAGGTGTTAGTATCTATGCATTGAGTGCTTGCTTGGCGTGGGCAGCTCAATCGATTGATATGATGCTAATAGCTCGGCTGCTACAAGGCTTAGGAGCTTGTGCGACTTCTGTGGCAGCCTTTGCAACGGTTCGCGATCTATTTGGTCCAGAGAAGAGTGGCCGAATGATCAGCTACCTTAATGGCGCTATTTGCTTTATTCCTGCATTGGCACCGATTCTTGGCGCTTGGTTAACTCATCAATTTGGCTGGCGTTCGAACTTTAGCTTTATGACAGGCTTCGCTGTCGTTGTCGGTACTATCTTATTCTTCCGAATGAAAGAATCGAACCCGGCGATGGAAAAGGTAGCGGTGTTCAAACTAGAGCGCTACTGGTCTATATTGAAAACACCTTCATTCCTTTTTCACGCCACTTTGTGTTTGATGGCGATGGCTGTGATCCTCGCTTATGTAACCTCAGCACCGGTTGTATTGATGGAAAACCTCGGTTTGACTATGAAGGAATTTACTTTTTGGTTCAGTTTTAACGCGGTATTCAATATTGCCGCTGCGTTTACCGCACCAAAATTTATGGACCGTTTTGGGACTTATAAAACTCTTGTTATCGGTATTTTAATGCTCGGTCTAGCGGGTGTGATAATGTTGCTACTTGCTCGACAAAATAGCCCGATTGCTTTCATGTTTCCTATCTTCCTGTCATCTGTTGGCTTCGCTTGGGTTCTAGGTACATCTGCGGGAAAAGCATTGGAGCCATTCGGTGATCGTGCAGGGACTGCATCAGCTTTGATTGGTTTGTTTCAAATGAGTGGTTCTGGACTACTTGTTGGTACAGTGCAGCGTCTTGATTTAAATTCCCAAGAGATATTTGCATTACAAACATTCTTCTTTGCTCCAGCATTGTTAATCTTATTTAGTAAGGCAGGCAAGTCATGGCATGCAACATTTGCAAAAGCATAAGCAATAAGGGTAGCAAAATATACAAATGGCGGTTTGCGAAATGTTAAAACATGGTATATTGGTCATATATTGAAACGTAAGTCCCCAACGGAAAAATACTGTAATGTCATTAACAACCTATGAAATGGCGCGCGTCTTAGAACAAATGGAAGATGCACCTGAAAAGGTTATGTTTGGTAAATTGCTTAAAGAGCTAGGGAACCAAAGTGAAGAGCGTATTCGCAGTGCGGCAAAACAAGTTCCAATCGATACTTTACGAGATATCATCTACCAATTTCAGCGTGTGGTAGAGTCTCGTAAAGGTGAGCAAGTTCAGCTATTAGCAAAAGAGCTAGCAGAGCAAGGCATCTCGGCTGAAGAGCTTCAGGCTTTTCTAGAAAAGTAAGCTTACCCCAGTTAAAAAAGAAACCACTCAATTGAGTGGTTTTTTGCGTTTGGGGTTATCGATCTTTTAGTTAGCCTCTGAATTGCGCTTTCAAAACTCTATCTAATGAAAACGGTCCAGCACCCCATACGATGACGATAAGAATCATCAATCCCCAAAGTTGATGGTCGTAGAAGCCTTGGTCCCACAGTACTGGGTAAGACACGACAGCAATAATGTTGAAAACAAAAAGTGCGGCGGCCATCGGGCGTGTTAACAAACCAAGCGCTAAGAATACCGGTAGGATTAATTCAGCAGCTGTTCCCATATAGGCCGCTAATTCCCACGGTAATAGAGGCACCTGATATTCCAATTCGAACAAGTAGAGGGTGCTATCCCAGGTCGCTATCTTGGTCAGCCCAGAGTTGAAGAATACCCACGCCACCCAAAGGCGACAGAAAAGAAGCAGCACTGGGACGAAAAGTGCCTGAGATTTCTCAATCAAATTGTCGTATTGAGCCATCATGTTTGTGACTGTGTTGTTATCCATATTATGTCTCCAATTCATCATTGATTGAAAAACCTGAGATGACGTTGAGCGCCATGACAGCATTCAGATGTTGCAGTAGCGAAGGCGTTACTTCTCCGAGCGCTTTACCAGATTGAAGCTCAATGAGCAGTTGGTGGCACTCCTTGGTTAGGCTGTGGCTTTCGAGCTGTGAATTCTCGGCTCGGATTATTATTCCAAGCTCTGCGCGATTGATGTCTAACCCTTCCAGTTGCTGTTGGTCGATAGCGTGTTCAAGCGCTATTACGGCATAGTAAGAATCGAATAGCGTTATCGAACCCTTGATGTGGAAAACCAAGGCGCCTTGCCGCTCTTGTGGCACGGAAGCTAAACAGGAGAGTGGCTGTTGATGCGGGGGAGTTGCACATGCGAGTCTCGCTAAACTGTCCTTTTGCCATTCATAGCGTGCCACTTCACTAAGGTAAGGTGCAGCCTCTACAACCGAAGGAAAGGCTTGTATGGTTTGTTCGAAGTGCTCGCCATAACCACTGACATCTCCAGAGGTCGATGGATAACTAAGAACATGTTGACGCGCCATTTGTTGGAAGCACTCTTCACCAACTAACACCTCAGTCAGTGGGTAAGTCGCAGCGAGAACTTCGCTTAAGCTAATAACAAAGTTATTGCGGTAAATTTGAATGCGTTGCTGATCGCTAAAATGATCGCTCACGATGTCGCAGTGCTCACCGTCATTTTGATAGCGCAGGGCATTCGCAAACTCGGATTGAACATCCGCTAGGGAGTAGCTCATGAGGCGCGACTCCTTTGATTGTCATGTTGATACAGCTTTTCACTGGCTTTGGCAGCCTCTGCCAATAGAATTTGTGGCTCTGGAATATCTAAATCCCACTCAATCAAGGTATAGCGAGAGCCATGTTGCTCTATCCACTGAGTGTAAAGTTGCCACACTTCATCACAGACCGGTTTGCTGTGCGTGTCTATCCAAATCTCACCTTGCTCGAGCTTCTTTTTGGTAAAACCTGCCAAGTGAATCTCTTCCACTTGGTTGGCTGGTATGCCATTTAGATACTCTTCACAGCTAAAGCCATGATTAAACGATGAGACGAAAATATTATTGAAATCGAGCAGTAGGCGACACTCGGTACGCTTTTGTACCTCAGCCAAAAACTCCCATTCTGGAATCGTTGAGTGCTTGAAGGCAAGGTAGCTTGATGGATTCTCAATTAACATAGGACGTTGCAAACTGTCTTGAACCTCGATGACGTTACGGCAGAAGACGTCCAACGCTTCTTCGGTATAAGGTAGTGGTAGCAGGTCATTGAAGTAGTGACCGCCAGTTTGGCTCCAACTCAAATGATCAGAAACCAAGAAAGGTTCGATATCATCAATAAGTGTTTTGAGTTGCAGTAAGTGCTGTTGGTTGATTCGTTCAACAGAACCAAGAGACAACCCTACACCATGACAACTTATGTGGTGATGATTACGAATCTCTCGGAGTTGTTGGCGCTGTGAAGAATGGGGTAAGAAGTAGTTTTCGCTGTGAACCTCTAACCAACTTACCAAATCAGAATTCTGGCTGAAGAAATCTAAGTGCGGTGTTCTAAGGCCAACCCCTGCATTGGGGTGAAGAGTTTGAGTCACAACGATTCTCCTAATGGGTAGTGGAGGTGAGCTGGTATTCAGCTCACCATACTGAGTGGTTCAGTTATGCCCTCAGGCACTATGATGATTGAGTGCTACCACCAGTTAACTTGCCACATAGCCCTTTAGGAACGACCACGAATGCATCGGATTGGTTGTCTTCTTTTGCTGTACCAGCACATGAACTTGTTTTAGTTGCACAGTCATTTTGGCCAGCTTTTGATACGCCATAGCATTTTTCTTTCGCTGCTGCTTCCGCAGGTGCTGATGTAAGAACGGCACCGCCAAACGCTAGTACACTTGTGATTGCAGCTGTAACAGCAAGATTAGAATTTTTCATAGTCATTCCCTCTAGACTTAATAGTATTTACACATCGCAGGTTAATGAGTTGTTAACTTGCTTACTAAAAGGGATAGGAACAACCCGAAAATAATTTCACAGTATTATAATAATTATCAAAATAAGTGATAATTTAGCTATTAAGTGTTTGATTAGGTGATGTTATTTTTTGATGGTTTTTTCTTCTTAATATTCTAAACGCAGCCTAGTGTTTAGGTTATAATCAACTTTTATGTATAAATACCCAGTAGTGAGCATATCCAATGATAGATCCTTCGCTTTTACTCGATGGCCTAAACGACAAACAACGTGAGGCGGTCGCAGCACCTTTAGAAAACCTACTTATTCTGGCTGGTGCTGGTAGTGGTAAAACGCGAGTTTTGGTGCATCGTATCGCTTGGCTGCAGAGTGTCGAGCAAGCATCCCCGTTCTCTATAATGTCAGTAACCTTCACCAATAAAGCGGCGGCAGAGATGCGTGGTCGTATTGAAGAGTTGATGATGGGCAGCTCGTCAGGCATGTGGAACGGTACCTTCCATGGTATTTGTCACCGTATTCTGCGTGCTCACTACCTAGATGCAAAATTGCCAGAAGACTTCCAGATCATTGATTCCGATGATCAGATTCGTCTATTACGCCGCTTAATCAAAGCACAAAACCTCGATGAAAAGCAGTGGCCTGCTAAGCAAGCTTCGTGGTGGATCAACGGCAAGAAAGATGAAGGCCTGCGCCCGAACCACATTGATGCCTACCATGATCCAGTAACTCAAACATGGTTAAAGATTTACTCGGCTTATCAAGAAGCGTGTGACCGTGCTGGATTGGTGGACTTCGCGGAGATTTTGCTGAGATCACACGAGCTATTGCGCGACAAGAAACACATTCGTGAGCACTACCAAGCGCGCTTTAAGCATATTTTGGTCGACGAATTCCAAGATACCAACAACATCCAATATGCTTGGCTGCGTATGATGGCTGGCCCTGATTGTCGAGTGATGATCGTAGGTGATGATGATCAATCTATCTATGGCTGGCGTGGTGCAAAAATCGAGAATATTCAGAAGTTCTTGGACGAATTCCCTGGCGCTTCAACGATTCGATTAGAGCAAAACTACCGCTCAACCAAAATCATCTTGCAAGCATCGAACGAGCTTATCTCAAACAACACTGAGCGAATGGGTAAAGAGTTGTGGACCGATGGTAACGATGGTGAGCCAATCTCCGTCTACTCAGCTTACAACGAGCTTGATGAAGCTCGCTTCACGGTAAGTAAGATTAAAGAGTGGCAAGAGAAAGGTGGTGCACTCGAAGATACGGCGATGCTTTATCGTAATAACGCCCAATCTCGTGTTCTGGAAGAAGCGTTGATTCAAGCGGGCTTACCATACCGAATCTACGGTGGTATGCGATTCTTCGAACGTCAGGAGATCAAAGATGCATTGAGCTACCTGCGTTTAATGGGTAACCGTAACGATGATGCCGCTTTTGAACGTGTGGTTAATACGCCAACACGTGGCTTGGGTGACAAGACTCTAGAGACGATTCGATTTGCAGCGCGTGACCGTGGTGCGACGATGTGGCAAGCGAGTATCGCTTTGTTGGAAGAACAAGTACTGCCAGGTCGTGCAGCGGGTGCCTTAAGCCGCTTTATCGAGTTAATTAATGCGCTTGAAGACGACACGTTAGAGCTGAATTTACATGAGCAAACTGACCATGTGATTAAATCTTCAGGTCTATTTGCGATGTACGAGCAAGAGAAAGGCGAGAAATCGAAAGCGCGTATTGAGAACTTGGAAGAATTGGTAACGGCAACTCGTCAGTTCGAGAAGCCAGAAGAAGCCGATGAGATGAGCATGCTAACAGCATTCTTAACGCACGCGGCTTTAGAAGCGGGTGAAGGTCAGGCTGATGAGTTTGATGATGCGGTTCAGCTTATGACTCTACACAGTGCTAAAGGTCTAGAGTTCCCAATGGTATTCATGGTGGGTGTCGAAGAAGGCATGTTCCCAAGCCAGATGTCTGCTGAAGAAGCGGGGCGCTTGGAAGAAGAGCGTCGCCTATGTTACGTAGGCATGACTCGTGCGATGGAGAAGCTGTACATCACTTACGCTGAGATGCGTCGCTTGTACGGACAAGACAAATACCACAAACCATCACGCTTTATTCGTGAGTTGCCAGAAACCTGTCTGGATGAAGTGCGTATGAAAGCACAGGTGAGTCGCCCTACGAGCAGTGGTCGCTTTAGCCAAACTGCAGTCAAAGAGAACTTTAATGAAACAGGTTTTAGCTTAGGCTCTCGCGTGAAACATCCTAAGTTTGGTGAAGGCACGATCATCAACTTTGAAGGAAGTGGTCCACAGAGCCGGGTGCAAGTGGCGTTTAATGGGGAAGGGATTAAGTGGTTAGTAACGGCTTACGCGCGTTTAGAACAGCTCTAAATAGTTACTCCTGAATCTAACAACCATTGACGGTTAAAAACACAAAGAGCAGCTAATAGCTGCTCTTTTTTATTGCGTATCGCTTAAACGTTCACAATGCATTATCGACTGAAAGAGAGCTTACAGCGCAGCCAGTGCCGCTTCGTAGTTTGGCTCTTCAGTGATCTCTGCAACCAACTCGCTGTGTGTTACTACACCTTTTTCATCAACAACAACAACCGCACGTGTTGTCAGGCCTGCTAGTGGGCCTTCAGCAATTGCTACGCCGTAGTCTGAAGCGAACTTAGGTGAACGGAAAGTCGAAGCGTGTTGAACGCCTTCAATGCCTTCAAGCTCGCAGAAGCGACCTGCAGCAAATGGGAGGTCAGCAGAAATACAAACAACAACTGTGTTCTCAAGTTCAGCCGCTTTTGCGTTGAACGTACGTACGCTCGTTGCACAAGTTGCTGTGTCGATGCTTGGGAAGATGTTTAGAACCACTTTCTTGCCTGCAAGAGAAGCAAGAGTCAGTTCAGAAAGATCGCCTGCAGTTAGTGCAAAGCTTGGTGCCTGCTCGCCAGTTTGTGGGAATGTGCCAGATAACGGTACAGCTGCGCCTTTGAAGGTAACGTGTGACATGAATTTGTCCTTAATTTAATTATGGTTATGAAACTAGTTGAGGCTAGTAAGGCTTACGTTACTCGGAAGTGGTTAAGAAGTGAATGATTTAAATGTCAGAATTGTAATTAAGTTGAAGTGTTTCTTAGATTCGAGGAGGGGTGAAAACATCAATCGATAAGAGGCAGATAAAGAAAAACCCCGAGAGCTTGCGCTCATCGGGGTCTATAGTCTTACTCGCAGCAATCCGGCTACTAAGTGTGCTCCATGCATCAAATCCATGATAGTGTGCTGTTATCCTTCAGCGTATTCCTTTCGTCGCCTTCCTAGCGGTGTCCTTGATCTTATCCTGATCTGCCAACAATCCTCGTTAGCGCGCGTCACTTGTTCCTTGAGCGGTGTCCTTTACATCATCCTGATGTTCAGTCCTTTCCTCATCCAGAGGTGTCCATTGTCTTTCCTTAGTAGCAACCATCCTAGTTACTATTGCGTCCATTCAATGTCCATTTCGCTATCCATGCCGATTATTCATACTGAGTAATCGAATCTTCATCCTGAAGATAACCAAGTCCTTGGCGTTTCCTGTTCCGTGTCAGCATCCTTCCGACACCATCCATACTACCGATTCCTTATTTATCAGCAATGGTGCATAAGCGAATTTCTATATAATTATTTGAACGATAAATGTACGTTTTGTTTTATTTCAATTAGTTATGATATCTTCGTGCTTAAATTCGCAGTTAAATATCGATATTTACTCACTGCCTTGTGAGAGATCTCGCACAAGACAGGGAGTAAAAAGGGAGTATTTTCCCTTATTGGCCGATGGCAGCGCCTTCACGACGAGGGTCTGCTGCACCTTCTAGACCATCTTTTGTGATGCGAATGGCGTGTAAACCGGAGTTAAGATCGCGAATGTTAACTTCAAATCCCATCTTTTCGAGCTCAGGTTTAAAGTTTTCCGCCGATGTTTCTTTTTCCAGATCTAGCGTGCCGAAGCGGTTTAGGAAGTGCGGTTGGTTGATCGCTTGCTGGATATCCATGTCCCATTGGGTATGAGCAATGATCGCTTGTGCTACATAACCTATGATGCGGCTACCACCCGGAGAACCAATCGCCATGTAAGGCTTATCGTCTTGCATGATGATAGTCGGTGCCATTGAAGAGCGTGGACGCTTACCTGGCTCAAGTCGGTTTGCGATAGGTTTGCCATCGTTGTGGGTCTTGAACGAGAAGTCGGTCAGCTCATTGTTCAGTAGGAAGCCTCTTACCATCAAGCGTGAGCCAAATGCATTCTCAATGGTGGTGGTCATCGACACGACATTGCCTTCGCTATCGACAATATTGAAGTGGCTGGTGGACGGCAGTTCAATAGATACATCTTGGCTGCGCAGCATTGCGTGATCCCACGGCGGGGTGCCTGAAGGCGCACTCTCTAGTGCTTTACCTGCGGTAATTAACTGGGCACGTTCCTGCAAATAGTCAGTATTCACTAACCCTTGAGTTGGCATTGGTACGTAATCTTGGTCTGCCATGTACATACCGCGGTCTGCAAAGGCTAGGCGAGAAGCGTCCGCTAACACTTGCCAAGATCTCGCATCGTTTGGCCCCCAGGATTTGAGGTCAAACTGCTCTGTCATCGCTAAGATTTGTCCAACCGTTAATGCGCCTGAACTTGGTGGTCCCATGCCACAGATATCGTAGCTTTCATAAGCTGAACAAACCGGTTCACGTTGTTTGATTGAGTAGGTGTCGAAGTCTTTTTGTGCCAATACACCCGGATTGCCTTTGGCAGTTTGTACCGTATTGATGATGTCGGCAGAAATCTCACCTTGGTAAAATGCCTTAGCACCATCCTTTGAAATTGCATTCAATGTTGCAGCGTATTCTGGGTTCTTAAGTAGTGTGCCTGCGGCTTTTGGGCTGCCATCGGCATTAAAGAAGTAAGCTTTGGTTGTGGCAAAACGGCTCAGTCGTTCTTGGTCATTTTCAATTAAGGTGGCCAAACGTGGGCTGATGGTAAAACCTTTCTCAGCCAGTTGAGCAATAGGTTTGATCAGCGATGCCCATTCTAACTTGCCGTATTTCTGGTGAGTGTCCCACAACAATTGCACTGTGCCCGGTGTAGCAACAGAGCGACCACCAACAACAGCATCATAAAACTTAAGCGGTTGACCGTTTTCGTCTTGGAACAGGCGTGGTGTTGCATCAAGTGGTGCGGTTTCACGACCGTCGTAGGTTTTAAGCTGTTTGTCTTTTCCATCAAAATAAACAAGGAAGGCGCCACCGCCAATACCGGATGACTGTGGCTCAACTAAGCCAAGCATCAGCTGCACAGCAACCATGGCATCAATTGCGTTACCACCACGAGCAAGTACATCGGCGCCAGCTTGGGTTGCCAGAGGGTTGGCCGCGGTAACCATCCAATCGTTAGCTTTTACGAGTTGCTTGGTTTCTAAACCACTACTTTGTTCGGGAGCGACGGAATCGGCAGCTTGATTTGCCCAACTGACGTGAGAGGCAAAAAGTAGGGTAGAAGTGGCGAGGGTTGTTAGTTTTGTTTTCCACTGCATGATCTTCTCCTTTTAATATGCAGAGCTAGATTGGCAGTGGAAAGATAAGATAGCCAGTGCGTTGTTAACGAATTGTAATCTTGATTCGAATTTAAGCGATTAAACCAGACAGCGACTGCCAAAGAATACTGACGCCAATAAGGCTGAATACAACACCACATAAGCCATCAATGTAGACTGTCGCTTCACTCAGTTTCTTTTGCAGTGCCTTCGTAGAAAGCATCCACGCTAATAGAGAGAACCAGAATAGTGATAGGCCGAATAGGATCAGCAGTGCAAACCCTTTCCCTGAAAGCGACATGTCGGCCGGTACCAAGCTCGACATCAAACTGATGAAGAACACTAACGCCTTTGGATTAAGAATATTGGTCGCAAAGCCTTTTGAAAATGCCTGACGCTTATTGGTCAGAATCAGGTCTTTCGAATTGACCGTGTCTGTCTCTTCTTCATGGTGGCTAATGAGCTGCCATGTTGCTTTTAATGCACCAAAACCTAGATACAGTAAGTAGCTGCCGCCAGCTAATTGCATGAGCGCAAAAAGAGTTGGGTGCTGGTGGACTAGGTAACTGATGCCCGTCAGGCTCAGCAATGAATGCAACAAGATCCCGCAAGAGAGTCCGAGAGCAATGTATAAGCCAGTTTGTCGCCCGTGGCGTGTTGCGTTTTGTACCACAAGTGCAAAGTCAGGGCCCGGGCTCATCAAAGCGATAAAGTGGATAGAGGCGAGGGTGACTAATATGGTGACTTCATTCATATCTGTTCCAATAACTGGGTTGTTCTGTTGAGAGTTGTTGAGCGCAGCTTACCGTGATTTCGATTCTCTCAATTGTAAATTATCAACACTTAGTTAATTTTCGATGGAGAAACACCAAATGCAGTCTTAAATGCCTTTGAGAAATGGGCTTGATCGTAGAAGCCCACTTGATGAGCGACCTCGGTTCCGCCGACACCTGATTTAATCAATCGCATGCCTTGCTCCATGCGTAAGCGACTTAACCATGCATAAGGGGTGATGCCCATTTTGTTCTTAAAGTGACGCTGAAATTTAGTTGTTGTCAGGTCACATAGCTCAGAAAGTTGCTCTAAGCGCACCGGTTGGTCGAGGTTTGCCATTAAATAGTCTTTGAGTGTATTCACCGATTGAGTACCAAGCTTCACCTGAGTTTTCGATCCAAACTGCGCGTAACGATCAACAATCGTCGAAAAACCTTCGAACGGCAGGCAATCTTGGGCGAGTTGACTGATATTTGGATTGATAAGTAGCCCATGAAGGTTACGTAATTGTAAAAAAGTCGCTTGATCGGAGAGGATCAACTCAGAAAAGCTCAAAGCGTGACCATTTGCGCTGTGATCGGCAAGATCGCCAAACCATTGAGGTGAGACAGAAAATACACTTACTTGGTAACCCGATTCGAGCTTTGAATGACCATCATGCAGCTCATCAGGTGGCATCATCACCACTTGTCCGGCGCCTGCGTGGTAACTCGTCCCTTTATAGACAAACTTCTGCTGCCCTTGGGTGATTAGGCCGATATGAAAGTCCAAATGATAGTGGCGCTGAAAGGCAAACTCTTGGTATTGAGCTTGGATCAGGCTGATATCTTGGCTAGATGTCGAGTAGTAGTGGACTTTATCCATGGTATAAAAAAGCTTGGTTAAATTATCATCAATTCAACCAAGCTTATCTCTGTATCTATAGATTGTCTTGTAAAAAACGATCAGTGTTAGCTTTTCGCTTGCTTACTCTTCTTGTTATTGCGCAGACCGTCGAAGCTGAAGATCACCAGTGCACCCCAAATGAAAGCAAAGGTAATCGCCTTATCCATGGTAAAGGCTTCACCGTAGATCAACACCGCAAGCAAGAACATCAAGCTAGGGCCAATGTATTGGAAGAAGCCCAGTGTCGAAAGCTTGAGTCTGGTTGCTGCTCCCGTGAAGCACAGCAGTGGCAGAGTGGTAATTACCCCCGCAGCGACCAGCAGTAAATTTAGCTGCATTGGATTCGCCAAAAAGTCTGACGTTGCTGTGTCTGCAATGAATAATAAGTAGATTGCCGCCGCTGGCAGCATCACTAAGGTCTCAATAAACAAGCCGGTCTGAGCTTCTAGATTCACTTTCTTACGTAACAAGCCGTAGAAACCAAAAGAAAAGGCCAGTGCGATAGCGACAACTGGAATCGAACCAAAGGCGATTAACTGGATAAGCACACCGATAGCCGCAAGCGCCACCGCACACCATTGAAGTTTTCTCAGACGTTCACCAAGGAAGAACATTCCAAGCAATACGTTAATCAAAGGGTTGATGTAGTAGCCGAGGCTGGCATCCAGCATATGATTGGCATTGACTGCCCAGATGAAGATCAGCCAGTTTGCACCCACCAAGAGAGAGGTTGCCACCAAAAACATCATTTTCGGTTTTGAAGTCAGAGTATCGCGCACTTTGCGCCAGCCACGACCAACGTGTAGCAGTAAAGCGAGTAGGAAAAAGGACCATACTACACGGTGGCTCAGGATCTCGAGAGGGGATACTTCACTGAGAGATTTGAAGTATATGGGAGCGATTCCCCACATGGTGTACGCGCCAATCGCAAGCAGTATTCCTTGGCGTGTGCGCTGTTGTTCGTCTTGTGTCATGTCACTTTCTCTGGCACGAAGTGCTTATTAATAGGATTTATATTGAGAGTTGGTCAGTATAGGAGCGTTAACCCTTTTCACCTAACAATTTGCGGTTTAATTCGCCAGCATTCCACTCTACAATGTGCGACTTGCTTGCCGATGCTGCATGCTGACTTTATACCTCGATTAGGAACCACAATGACCGCCACTCTGATTGCTGAGCAAACACCAACTCCCGCGAATGATGCGCAAAACATCCTCGAAGATGTATTTGGCTATCAAAGCTTTCGCGATGGTCAGCAAGAGGTCATTGATTTGGCTGTTCAAGGCCGAGATAGCTTGGTGATAATGCCGACGGGTGGTGGTAAATCTTTGTGTTACCAGATCCCGGCTTTAGTTCGTGAAGGGCTAACTTTGGTTATCTCACCGCTTATCTCGTTGATGAAAGACCAAGTCGATCAGTTGAAAGCCAATGGTGTAGCAGCGGAGTGCATTAACTCTTCCATGCCACGTGACCAGCTACTGAGTGTGTTTAATCGCATGAACTCAGGCCAGCTCAAGATGGTTTATGTATCACCAGAACGTGTGTTGATGCGTGATTTCATTGAACGCCTACAAGGTTTACCGCTTTCGATGATTGCGGTCGATGAGGCGCACTGTATCTCTCAATGGGGACACGACTTCCGCCCGGAATACGCGTCACTTGGTCAGCTTAAACAGTATTTCCCGCACGTTCCTTACATGGCGCTGACGGCAACGGCTGACGATGCAACGCGCAAAGATATTGTCTCGCGTCTACAGTTGGTGGAACCGCATACCTATTTGGGCAGCTTTGACCGTCCTAATATTCGCTACAACCTTGTTGAGAAACACAAACCAGTGTCTCAGGTGGTTCGCTACCTAGAAACTCAGAAGGGCAATTGTGGCATCATCTACTGTGGTAGCCGTAAAAAAGTCGAGATGGTCACCGAGAAGCTGTGCAACAACGGTATTCGTGCTGCGGGTTATCACGCGGGTATGGACACCGATGAGCGCGCTTACGTTCAAGAAGCCTTCCAACGCGATGATATTCAGATCGTTGTCGCGACGGTGGCGTTTGGTATGGGCATCAACAAACCTAATGTACGCTTTGTGGTTCACTTTGATATTCCACGCAACATCGAGTCTTACTATCAAGAGACTGGCCGAGCGGGTCGTGATGGCTTGCCTGCTGAAGCGATGATGCTGTTTGACCCTGCTGATATGGGGTGGCTGCGTCGTATGCTAGATGAAAAAGAAGAAGGTCCGCAAAAGCAGGTTGAGATGCACAAGCTGAATGCGATGAGTGCCTTTGCTGAAGCGCAAACTTGTCGTCGTCAGGTACTGCTTAACTACTTTGGCGAATATCGTGAGAAGCAATGTGGTAACTGCGATATCTGCTTAGATCCGCCAAAACACTTTGATGCGACCCAAGAGGCGCAGAAGGCGCTGTCTTGTGTGTACCGTGTGAATCAGTCGTTTGGTATGGGCTACGTCGTTGAAGTGATGCGTGGCATGCAGAACATCCGCGTGCGCGATAATGGTCACGATAAGCTCTCAACGTACGGTATTGGCCGCGACCACAGCCATGATTACTGGATCAGTATCTTCCGTCAGCTCATTCACAAAGGCTTGTTGTTCCAGAACATCACCCGTAACTCAACCTTGCAGTTAACTGAAGAGGCGCGTCCACTGCTGCGAGGTGAGATGTCACTAGAGTTAGCGGTACCTCGTCTCGACACTGCGGTACGTAATGCTAAGTCAGATAAGCTAAGCAGCAAGAATTACGATAAAAAGCTATTTGCCAAACTGCGTAAGCTGCGTAAGTCGATTGCCGACGAAGATGGCTTACCCCCATACGTGGTATTCAGTGACGCAACATTGATTGATATGGCAGAAGTTCTGCCGACGTCTTACGGTGAAATGTTGGCGGTAAATGGTGTAGGCCAGCGTAAGCTCGACAAATACGCCGACCCATTTCTAGATTTGATTCAAGAACACATCACAACACACGGCTAATAACAGAGGTAATAAATGGAATTTGGTTTACGAGAGTATTTAGCAGAAGAAGGGCGCTTATTGGTGACAACACCGAGCTTTGACTTCGACTCTTACCCTGAAATTGGCGAACGCCTAGTGAACTTGCTATCGGCTACAGTTGTTGAAAAGCAGTGGGATGCAGACATGCACTCATGGCTGGTGGACTTTGAAGGGTGCCAGCTGTTCTTAAAATCTGAGCACTACAGTGAATCTGTGTGGTTTGAATCTCTTAGTCCAGAGGCGAGCCGTGAAGAGTTCGATTATCTAGCCGCTTTGTTCAAGCGTGGCTTCTAACGGTTAACATTGCCTCAAACTTGGTTTCTAGAAACCGAGCTTCAAACACCTTCTAGCAATAAAAATGAGAATAAACGTTTGCGTCTGTTCTCACCATTGCAGCTAAAATTGATTAATGTATAATCGCCCGCCGCTCAAAAGAGCAAATGATAGATACATTTTTCATTCACATTATTGGTAAGAGCTTTCTTTGTTTCGATAGAGAAATGACTCGATTTGGGTTCCCTCACCCCCAAACCAAACTAAAAAGGTACAGCATGAGTAACTTTACCCCTGCGCAACAGCGCAAAGCCCTAGCATTATTAGTCTTGTTCCATTTAGTGATTATTGCGTCAAGCAACTACTTGGTTCAGCTACCCTTTACCATCTTCGGTATGCATACCACTTGGGGCGCTTTCACTTTCCCATTTATCTTCTTAGCAACAGATCTGACCGTTCGCATTTTTGGTGCTCAGCTTGCTCGTAAAATCATTTTCTTAGTGATGTTGCCTGCACTCGCGGTTTCTTACTTCTTGTCGGTGGTGTTCTTTGAAGGGCAATTCCAAGGCTTTAGCCATCTGGGTGAATTCAACTTATTTGTAGCCCGTATCGCAGCCGCAAGCTTCATGGCTTACTTGCTTGGCCAAATCTTAGATGTTCATGTTTTCAACCGCTTGCGTCAGCTTAAGCAGTGGTGGATTGCGCCAACCTGTTCAACGCTTTTTGGTAATGCTATTGATACCATCGCATTCTTTGCGATCGCTTTCTACCAAAGCCCAGATCCATTCATGGCTGAACATTGGACTGAGATTGCACTGGTTGATTACGGTTTCAAACTTATCATCAGTCTAGGCTTGTTTGTTCCTATGTACGGCGTGCTTCTGAACTACATCGTTAAGAAGTTAACCGCTGTGAACCCTGACTTTAAAGCGACAGGTGTTAATGTGTGAGGATCAGATTAGAAAGGCATTAGTGCAAAGATAATAAACAGCCCAAGTTAGTAGACTAACTTGGGCTATTTTACTTTTAGTGTCAGATATTATTATACGAGGCATTCAATAGAAAGTGGCCAGCCAATGTCTGTTTGTCGATTCGATTCAATCTCTAGCTCTGCAGCGGTCAGCGGGTTGTCGGCTAGCCATTGCTTAGAGAGTGTTAGAGTCAGATTATTATCGTCAGCCGTTAGCGTAAACTCAGGCTCTAGCTCTGGGTTACGACGGTGCGTTAATAGAATCGCTAGGCGAAGAATGCGTAGGATACGTTTACTGCTTGTGCCTGATACTGCGTGTTGTTCCGGCAGTGACGTTAGTTGTTCACGGTAGCGTCGCGTTAATTCACCTAGGTAGTGTTTCTGGGCGCGGGTGAAACCGGGTAAATCTAGGTTCTGCAGTAGGTAAGCACTGTGTTCACCGCCTTTTTTGAAGTCGATGGTCAAACCGATTTCATGAAGTTTGGCTGCGGTTTGCAGTAGGACGCTGGCTTGAGGTTCTGACACCCAAGTTTCGCCGCCTGCCTGCTCTAACAGAGCCTGCGCTGCTGCTGCGACTTGGTCACCGTAGCTTACGTCCATCTGGTAGCGTGATTGAACGCTCTTGATGGTGCGAGCACGGATATCGTCTTGGCGAAGCTCATCAACCATTTCGTAGGCTAGGCCTTCACGAAGTGCGCCGCCAGCCAGCGTCATCGAATCGATTTCAAGCAACTCAAAGATAGCAATCAGAATAGAAAGACCGCTAGGGAACACTAAAGCGCGCTCTAGAGTTAACCCTTCTATTTCTAGCTCTTCTAAGCGCTCAGTAATCATCGCTTGTTTTTGTAAGCGTTTAAGCTTGGTATGAGTGATAACCTCATCCATGCCTTGCGCTAGCATGATTTCTTGCAGTGCTTGAACGGTACCACTGGCACCAACACACACATCCCAACCGATATCGGTGTAGCTCTCTAAGATAGGAGCTAAGGTAGACTTCGCTGCTTCAATCGCGTTGTCGAAGTTGGTTGCGGTTAATTGGCGATCTTTAAAGTGGCGCTCAAGCCATGTTACACAGCCCATTTTTAGGCTAGTCAGCGCTTTTGCTGAGAAACCTTCACCAATGATCATCTCGGTACTTGCGCCACCAATATCCACTACCAGTCGGCGGCCGCTGCCACCAGAAGTGTGTGCCACGCCTTTATAGATAGTCGCAGCTTCTTCTTCACCGGAGATAACATTGATGTCGTAGCCAAGGATCTGGTTCGCTTTCTCAAGAAAGATATCCACATTAGTCGCGGTACGTAGGGTCGCTGTACCAACAATGCGGATATTTTCTTTTGGAATGTCCTGTAGTCGCTCTGCAAAGAGACTCAAACAGTCCCAACCGCGCTGCATAGCTTCGGTACTAAGCGCATTATTTTCATCTAAGCCTGCAGCTAAACGCACTTTGCGCTTAATCTTAGCCATGGTTTGTACGCTGCCATCGATATGACGCACAACGAGCATATGAAAACTGTTCGACCCGAGGTCGATTGCAGCGTAAAGCGGGGGTGACACTGTTTGACTCATAAGCGACTAAGCTTCCTTGTTGTGACGCGGTTGGCGTGGGCGACGGTTCTGGTTTGGTTTACGGTTACCGTTGCGTGAGCCATTGTTGTTTGAGCGGCGTTGTTGCGGGTTACGTGTGCGTAAGCGCAATGGTGCTGGTAGATCTTCTAGCAGTGCAGAAGCGTCGTAGTCAGACACTGGGATCGCGTGCTCAATGTACTCTTCGATTGGTGGCAAATTGATTGCGTAATCTTCACAAGCAAAGCTGATCGAGTGACCACTTGCACCAGCACGACCTGTACGGCCGATACGGTGAACGTAATCTTCACAATCGTCTGGTAGATCGAAGTTGAATACGTGCGTTACTTGAGGAATGTGTAGGCCACGAGCAGCAACATCGGTTGCAACCAGTAGGTCAACATCACCTTGAGTGAATTGCTCAAGAATCTTTTCACGTTTCTTCTGTGGTACATCACCAGTCAGCAGACCAACACGGTGACCATCGGCAGCCAAATGGCCCCAAACTGATTCACACTTGTGCTTGGTGTTAGCGAAGATGATAGCGCGCTCTGGCCACTCTTCTTCTACTAGTGTCTGCAGCAGTGCCATCTTGTGTTCGTTAGAAGGGTAGAACAACTCTTCTTTAATACGGTGGCCTGTTTTACGCTCTGGCTCAACAACAACATGCTCTGGGTTATGCATGTGCTCGAAAGCCAACTCTTGTACACGGTAAGACAGAGTCGCAGAGAACAGCATGTTCAAACGATCTTTAGGCTCAGGCATACGACGGAACAAGAAGCGGATGTCTTTAATGAAGCCCAGATCGAACATACGGTCTGCTTCATCCAGCACGACTGCTTGAATGTGGTTAAGGTTAAATACCTTCTGCTTGTAGAAATCGATAATACGGCCAGTGGTACCAATTAAGATATCTACGCCTTCTTCGATCTTACCTAGCTGCTTGTCGTAGCTTTCGCCACCGTAAGCCAATGCTGCTTTGATACCAGTGCTTGCGACTAGGGATTCAGCATCGTTGTAGATCTGAATCGCGAGTTCGCGAGTAGGTGCCATAATAATCGCACGTGGCTGGTTAGGCTTGCGCCCTTCATGCTCAGGTGTTTTTAGTAGGTGGTTAAAAGTAGCAGTAAGAAACGCAAGCGTTTTACCAGTACCCGTTTGGGCCTGGCCTGCAATGTCTTGGCCGGTGAGCAGTACCGGGAGCGCCAAGGCTTGGATAGGGGTACAATAATCGAACCCTTTTTTCTCCAATCCTTCAATGACTTGCGGAAGTAAATCCAAGTCGGCGAACTTTTGCTCTGTGATATGCGTCTTTTTCATTGCTATAGAATATCAGCTTAAGCTTGCAATACGAAAGTAAATACATTCCAATAGGGCATCTATTTACTGGTTATCATCCAACCAGTTCTAAAAAATACATTGGAGTGGAAGATGAGTGATAAGATTTTGCAGCTAACTGATGACGGTTTTGAGAACGATGTGATCAACGCTGCAGGCCCTGTTCTTGTTGATTTTTGGGCAGAATGGTGTGGCCCTTGTAAGATGATTGCGCCGATTCTTGATGAAATCGCAGACGAGTACGAAGGCAAGCTCACTATCGGTAAACTTAATATCGACCAAAATGCTGGAACACCACCAAAGTTTGGTATTCGCGGCATTCCAACGCTTCTTCTTTTCAAAGATGGCGGCGTAGCAGCAACTAAAGTTGGTGCATTGTCTAAAACTCAACTTAAAGAGTTCCTAGACGCTAACCTATAATCAGGTGAGCATTTGATAAAGAAACCGTGCAGTTAACAAATGCACGGTTTTGTTTTTTCTAAGCTATGGACTAGTCTTAGTTTTAGTGCTAATTTATCGCACGTTAATTGAACGAATTTCTCTTCTTGGTCGATCCTGTGACCGAATCCCTCTTAACTAGAAAACAGATCTTATTTTGACTAAACAAGCATCCACCACAATGAATCTTACAGAACTGAAGAACAGACCTGTGTCTGAACTTGTTAAACTTGGCGAAAGCCTAGGCCTTGAAAACCTAGCTCGTCTAAGAAAACAGGACATTATCTTCGCTATCCTTAAAGCACATGCAAAAAGTGGTGAAGACATCTTCGGTGACGGTGTTCTTGAAATTCTGCAAGACGGTTTTGGTTTTCTTCGTAGTGCAGACAGCTCGTACTTAGCGGGTCCTGATGATATCTACGTATCACCAAGTCAGATTCGTCGTTTCAATCTACGTACTGGTGATTCAATTGCCGGAAAGATTCGCCCACCTAAAGATGGCGAACGTTACTTTGCTCTACTTAAAGTAAACACGGTAAACCACGACAAACCAGACAACGCTCGTAACAAAATCCTTTTTGAAAACCTTACCCCTCTACATGCTAACGAACGCATGGTTATGGAGCGTGGTAATGGTGCGACAGAAGATATCACAGCTCGTATTCTTGACCTTGCGTCTCCAATTGGTAAAGGTCAGCGTGGCTTGATTGTTGCACCGCCAAAAGCGGGTAAGACAATGCTTCTGCAAAACATCGCGCAAAGCATCGCTCACAACCACCCTGAGTGTGAACTAATGGTTCTACTTATCGATGAGCGTCCGGAAGAAGTAACAGAAATGCAGCGCCTAGTTAAAGGTGAAGTAGTTGCTTCTACATTCGATGAGCCAGCATCTCGCCACGTGCAAGTAGCAGAAATGGTTATCGAAAAAGCTAAGCGTCTTGTTGAACACAAGAAAGACGTGGTTATCCTTCTGGACTCAATCACTCGTCTAGCGCGTGCATACAACACGGTAGTACCTTCATCAGGTAAAGTACTAACTGGTGGTGTAGACGCAAACGCACTTCACCGTCCTAAGCGTTTCTTCGGTGCAGCTCGTAACGTTGAAGAAGGCGGTAGCTTAACTATCATCGCTACAGCACTGGTTGATACTGGTTCTAAGATGGATGAAGTTATCTACGAAGAATTCAAAGGTACAGGTAACATGGAACTGCACCTTAACCGTAAGATTGCTGAAAAGCGTGTATTCCCTGCGATTGATTTCAATCGCTCTGGTACTCGTCGTGAAGAGCTTCTTACTAAGAACGATGAACTACAGAAGATGTGGATCCTGCGTAAGATTGTTCACCCAATGGGCGAAATCGATGCAATGGAATTCCTTATCGACAAGCTAGCAATGACGAAAACGAACGATGAGTTCTTTGACGCTATGCGTCGTCAGTAATCTTGATTAGCTGATAGTTATTAGAAAGCGCTGCCCTCGGGTAGCGCTTTTTATTGGTTCATCGCGGCTTTCCGGGGAAAGCCGCTTTTATCTTCAAGAAGAAGTAGTCTGTATCTCGATACCCATATCCCATTCGCTTGATTAGCTTTATCTTGTTGTTTATCCCTTCCAATGTGCAGGTGTTAAGCGGATAACTCGCAGATGCGATAATGCCGTGAAGATAAGGCCTTAGTTGTCGTGCGAACTCTTTCAATGGCTTAATTCCACTCTCTTGTACTTGTGCCCACCACGCCTCCCAGAGCCCTTTAGCATGTACTTCTGATTCACAATACCAAAGCTCTTTGAGTTGTGCTCCGAGTATATAAGTGGTCATTAAGTCCTTATTGATATTCAATATTTCGGTAAGATAGCTGTTTTGCTGTGTATTCAAATTACCCCTGTTTTTTAGCAACACCCAGCGTGAGCGCTTGATCCATTGCCTCGCTTTTTTATCTTGCTTGAGTTTGTTGGCTTGGTCGACTCTGACTCTATCCATCACCTCTCGACCGAACTTAGCAACAACATGGAATAAGTCGTAAACGATTTTTGCGTTCGGACAGTGTGCTTTAACTTCAAGATCAAAAGCCGTATTCATGTCCATTGCGACCGCTTCGATATTATTGCCATGCTTGCCTAGTTGCTCG
Organism: Vibrio chagasii; assembly: GCF_024347355.1. Lineage (NCBI taxonomy): Bacteria > Pseudomonadati > Pseudomonadota > Gammaproteobacteria > Vibrionales > Vibrionaceae > Vibrio > Vibrio chagasii. The sequence continues at coordinate 3,319,020 of NZ_AP025465.1, read as the reverse complement.
AAGAACGGCCGTATGTCCTTACGGCTTCGGCCTAACCCTATCCAAATGACTTGGTGTGTCTTAGCGTCAGCGATGACCGTGGCATATCGATGCCCTTTAAAGATGGCGAACTCGTCCATGACGAGTTGCCTTAGCTCCTCCCATTTCACTGGCGGTACCACTTTTCTAAGTCGGGATTTATCTATCTCTTTAATGGTGTGCCAATGAACGTTCGTTAACCGGGAGATATGCTTAATAGGAAGAAGAGGCAGTAATTGTTCTATATAGCTTCTTAAGCGCTTCGTTATACGAGCATAAGGCTCCAACCAAGATAGAGATTCTGTTTTTATGCCACACTCACGGCACTTGATTCTTCGCGTTTGAACAGAAAGAACAACAGGAACACCGAGCAACATGGCTTCTTTTACATGACGCCATTGATACTCATGAATAGCCTCGGCCTCGAGACCACAAAGGCACTTAGCCTCAGAGTTCGGTTCAAGAGTCAGGGTAATAAGTGATGCTGTCTGGTGAGACTTTACGACTTGAAAGCCTTCCCAGAATGAAGATAGGAAAGTATGATTCGGCATGAAAACGGTAGTTTGTGTATGATTTTTGTTTGGCGACTAAACCATATCACTTACTACCGTTTTTGTTTTTAGTTCCCGCTAATCCGCGATGAACCTTTTTATTTGCATTTTGTAGCGACAGCTTGCAGAATGACCAAAAGTGTTACAAGGAAGTTAAAATGCAACATGGACTGTTGTCATCATTACTCTTGTCTACTTCACTGTTACTTTCACCGGTCGGCATCGTTAATGCCACCGAGATGTCTCCACATACAGTAGAGTCTTGGCTTGAGAATGATCAAGTAAAACTAAAAACTGCTGAATTGCTTGAGCTTGTCGTGCGTGATGAAGTGAATTCGTTACGCTTTGCACTTGAGCGCCTGACATTTCCCCAGCAAGAGGTGGCTCGTTACCAACTCTTGAAGAAGATAGAACAACAAAAAATCGTACTCACACCGAAGATGTCTATCTTTGTGGAGCAACAGCTCGCTATTACGCCAACCTACCAAGTATTAGAGCGTGGTGATGGCTATGAGTTTACGGTTCCAGCCTTTAATTATCCTTCGATAGCAAACCGCTTAATCAAACAATTCCGTGCTGATCAAAATACATTGGTGTTTGTGCTCGATGCAGAGAAACAGAACCTCAACCTCAAAGAGTGGCTAACTGGATCTGAGCATCAGGTCCAAACTCGAGAAGCGCTACTCATAAGAGAATTGGATAGCTTGTCGCCAGAGGCCGTGAATTACTTAGCAAAACAGCTAACGGAGTCACCGATAGTCAGCTGGTTACCCTCTACCGAAGTAGTGGTTCGATTAGCACAGGTGAGCGAAGACCAGGATGTCTATCAAATCCTCTGGAAGATGAAAGCCGATTATCATAGCCAAGCTGAGCTGGTTCGTCTCGCTGAGAGTAAATCCCCATTTGCCTTAGAGCAGGTGATGGCTGCAACGAAAAACCCAAGATTAAAAGAAGAAGCGATTACTTTGCTGACGAGAGTGAACCCACTTTCAGAAGAGGTGAAAGACTTTTTCGTTTCTCGCATGGCGATCGCCGATGATGCGCCATTGGTCGCTCGTGAGTTGGCAAAACAAGGGCACACCAACTGGCTACAAGACCTAGTGAATGATAACCCACAAGTCAAAAGTTCAGTGATACAGCAAGTGCTTCCGTAACTGGGTTTTACCTCTCAATAACCATACTAAAAAGGGGGATCTCACGATGCCCCTTTTTGATATACTGAGCGCAGAATAATCAGCATGTAGAAGTTCTATGAGTTTTAAAGATTTACGTGATTTTATCGACCATCTTGAAAGCATTGGTCAGTTGAAACGCATTTCTCACCCAGTCGACCCAGACTATGAAATGACCGAAATTAGCGACCGTACTCTACGTGCTGGTGGCCCGGCTCTTCTGTTCGAGAATCCGGTAGGTTATGACATGCCTGTTTTGACCAACCTATTTGGCACTCCCAATCGTGTTGCGATAGGCATGGGCCGCCAGGAAGTTAAAGAACTGCGCGAAGTGGGTAAGCTATTGGCTTACTTAAAAGAGCCAGAGCCGCCGAAAGGTTTTAAAGACGCGATTGATAAGTTACCTGTGTTCAAACAGGTATTGAACATGCCGGCTAAGCGTCTTCGTAAAGCAGCATGCCAACAAGTCGTGTGGCAAGGCGACGAGGTCGACCTAGATAAAATTCCAGTAATGAGCTGTTGGGCTGACGATGTCGCGCCACTACTTACTTGGGGTTTAACGGTTACCCGCGGCCCGAACAAGAAACGCCAAAACTTGGGCATCTACCGCCAACAAAAGATTGGTAAGAACAAAATTATCATGCGTTGGTTAGCTCACCGTGGTGGTGCGTTGGATCTACGTGACTGGGCTGAACAGAACCCAGGTACGCCGTTTCCAATATCTGTTGCGTTTGGCGCAGATCCTGCAACGATTCTTGGCGCGGTAACGCCAGTGCCAGATACCTTATCGGAATACGCGTTTGCTGGTCTGCTGCGTGGTAGCAAAACTGAAGTGGTTAAATCGATCAGTAATGACCTAGAAGTCCCAGCAAGTGCTGAAATCGTGATGGAAGGTTACATCGATCCGAATGAATTCGCTGACGAAGGGCCTTACGGCGATCACACTGGTTACTACAACGAGAAAGAAAAGCACAACGTGTTTACCATTACTCATGTAACCATGCGTGAGAACCCGATTTACCACAGTACATACACAGGTCGCCCGCCAGATGAACCTGCAGTATTGGGTGTTGCATTGAATGAAGTGTTTGTTCCTATTCTTCAAAAGCAATTTCCGGAGATAGAAGATTTCTATCTACCACCTGAAGGTTGTTCGTATCGAATGGCTGTGGTGACTATGAAGAAGCAATACCCAGGTCACGCTAAACGAGTGATGATGGGCGTATGGTCTTTCTTACGTCAATTCATGTACACCAAGTTTGTATTAGTGTGCGATGAGGATATTAACGCTCGCGATTGGTCACAAGTTACGGCTGCGATGTGCAAACATATGGATCCGTCACGTGATACCTTGATGATAGAGAACACGCCAATTGATTCGTTGGACTTTGCATCACCGGTAGTTGGGTTAGGTTCTAAGATGGGCTTAGACATCACTAAGAAGTGGGATGCCGAGTTGGCATTGTCGCCTGATGTGCAATCTACCCCAGAAAGCAGTGATCATATCGAAGGTGGTTTAGCTGAATTAACCAAAGTTCATCCTGAAATTATTGATATTCACCTGCAGAACGATAATGCCAGCATGGTTGTGGTATCTATAGATAAACAAGCTGCAGGGAATGCTAAGAAAATCATGGAAGCGGTTTGGTCTCAATTTGATGAGAACAAGTTCGTTGTCGTCTGTGATGGTGATGTTAACGTGAGCGACTGGAACGACATCATCTGGGCGGTAACCACCAGGATGGATCCAGCTAGAGATACCTTATTCCTTCAGAACGAAATGGGGCACTCTAAAGTGGGACTCGATGCAACCAATAAGTGGGAAGGTGAGTGTTTGCGTGAGTGGGGCGTTCCAATCACAAAAGATCCTGAGCTGGTCAAAAAGATTGATAGCATCTGGGAACAACTAGGAATTTTATGAGCTACCAAGTAGTCTTGTACCCAGAAAACATCAGTTTCACCTTAGAAAAAGGGCAAACGGTCTTGGATGCTGCGCTCAACAGCGATATCTATTTCCCTAACCGTTGCCAAGTTGGCGCATGTGCTATGTGCATGTGCAAAAAATTAGAAGGCCAAGTGAGTTACCACCTTGAACCCATGCTCACAGAGAAAGAGCAGCAACAGGGTTGGATTTTCGCTTGCCAAGCATTTGCAGAAAGTAATTTAGTTCTAACCTTTGCCGATTAAGGGTTAGTGAGAGGAAGAACATGACTATTAAATGTAAAGTTAAGTCTATCGAGCCTTTGGCTTGTAACACTTACCAAATCCTGCTTCATCCAGAGACACCAGTTGCCTTTAAAGCTGGTCAGTACCTGATGGTTGAAATGGGTGAGAAAGATAAGCGTCCATTTTCAATTGCGAGCAGCCCTTGTCGCCATGAAGGTGAACTAGAACTACATATTGGTGCTGCTGAACACAATGCTTATGCATTAGAAGTGGTTGAAGCAATGAAAAAGGCACAAGCTGAAGATGGTGATATCGCGATTGATGCGCCACACGGTGATGCGTGGATTAAAGAAGAGAGTGAACGCCCTCTACTATTGATTGCTGGTGGTACGGGTTTTAGCTACGTACGTTCGATCCTGGATCACTGCATTGCACAAAACAGCAAGAAAGAGATTCACCTTTACTGGGGTGCAAAAGACGAGTGCCAGCTATACGCGAAAGAAGAGCTTGTCGATATTGCAGAAAAGCATAGCAATGTACATTTCGTACCTGTAGTAGAAGAGGCGCCGGAAGTTTGGCATGGCCAAACTGGTAATGTGCTTGAAGCTATTACACAAAGCTTCGAATCACTGGCTGATTTTGATATCTATATTGCAGGTCGCTTTGAAATGGCGGGCGCAGCAAGAGACCTATTTACACAAAATAAAGAAGCAAAGCGTGACCATATGTACGCAGATGCTTACGCGTTTATCTAATAATTCCTTTAGATTTAGTGCAAAAAGAGAGCAGAAATGCTCTCTTTTTTATATTTAGGTGAACTATTAGACACTTAACCTCTATTTATTCATTTTTTATGAAAAAGTAGTTGCTAAGCTGAAAGGGTTCCTTATAATGCGACCCCACTGAGACGGCAGGCGCCATAAGGCTTCAGCAATAATCAGTAAGACGGAAAGCGACAAAAAATTAATTTTCAAAAAGTGTTTGACACTGAATGTTAATTCGCTAGAATGGCCGTCCACTTCGAGAGGCCCCTTACTAAAAAGGAACGCTCAAGAAGTTAAGCTCTTTAACAATTTAAACCTATCAATCTGTGTGGGCACTCGTTGATGAATATCAAAAAATGAAACTTCGGTTTCAACTTGATTTCAATGAACTGAGTGACCAATTCGAATCGTAAGATTCGGCACAGTCAATTCAACATTACTATGTAATGTAATCAGTATTCATTGAGTCGACAAAATCTTAAATTGAAGAGTTTGATCATGGCTCAGATTGAACGCTGGCGGCAGGCCTAACACATGCAAGTCGAGCGGAAACGACTTAACTGAACCTTCGGGGAACGTTAAGGGCGTCGAGCGGCGGACGGGTGAGTAATGCCTAGGAAATTGCCTTGATGTGGGGGATAACCATTGGAAACGATGGCTAATACCGCATAATGCCTACGGGCCAAAGAGGGGGACCTTCGGGCCTCTCGCGTCAAGATATGCCTAGGTGGGATTAGCTAGTTGGTGAGGTAATGGCTCACCAAGGCGACGATCCCTAGCTGGTCTGAGAGGATGATCAGCCACACTGGAACTGAGACACGGTCCAGACTCCTACGGGAGGCAGCAGTGGGGAATATTGCACAATGGGCGAAAGCCTGATGCAGCCATGCCGCGTGTATGAAGAAGGCCTTCGGGTTGTAAAGTACTTTCAGTTGTGAGGAAGGGGGTGTCGTTAATAGCGGCATTTCTTGACGTTAGCAACAGAAGAAGCACCGGCTAACTCCGTGCCAGCAGCCGCGGTAATACGGAGGGTGCGAGCGTTAATCGGAATTACTGGGCGTAAAGCGCATGCAGGTGGTTCATTAAGTCAGATGTGAAAGCCCGGGGCTCAACCTCGGAACTGCATTTGAAACTGGTGAACTAGAGTACTGTAGAGGGGGGTAGAATTTCAGGTGTAGCGGTGAAATGCGTAGAGATCTGAAGGAATACCAGTGGCGAAGGCGGCCCCCTGGACAGATACTGACACTCAGATGCGAAAGCGTGGGGAGCAAACAGGATTAGATACCCTGGTAGTCCACGCCGTAAACGATGTCTACTTGGAGGTTGTGGCCTTGAGCCGTGGCTTTCGGAGCTAACGCGTTAAGTAGACCGCCTGGGGAGTACGGTCGCAAGATTAAAACTCAAATGAATTGACGGGGGCCCGCACAAGCGGTGGAGCATGTGGTTTAATTCGATGCAACGCGAAGAACCTTACCTACTCTTGACATCCAGAGAAGCCAGCGGAGACGCAGGTGTGCCTTCGGGAGCTCTGAGACAGGTGCTGCATGGCTGTCGTCAGCTCGTGTTGTGAAATGTTGGGTTAAGTCCCGCAACGAGCGCAACCCTTATCCTTGTTTGCCAGCGAGTAATGTCGGGAACTCCAGGGAGACTGCCGGTGATAAACCGGAGGAAGGTGGGGACGACGTCAAGTCATCATGGCCCTTACGAGTAGGGCTACACACGTGCTACAATGGCGCATACAGAGGGCAGCGAACTTGCGAGAGTGAGCGAATCCCAAAAAGTGCGTCGTAGTCCGGATTGGAGTCTGCAACTCGACTCCATGAAGTCGGAATCGCTAGTAATCGTAGATCAGAATGCTACGGTGAATACGTTCCCGGGCCTTGTACACACCGCCCGTCACACCATGGGAGTGGGCTGCAAAAGAAGTGGGTAGTTTAACCTTCGGGAGGACGCTCACCACTTTGTGGTTCATGACTGGGGTGAAGTCGTAACAAGGTAGCCCTAGGGGAACCTGGGGCTGGATCACCTCCTTATACGAAGATATTCACGATAAGTGTCCACACAGATTGATGGTTTAGACTTAGTTAAGGCCAGAGCTTTAATTAATAACGCACGTTATTGATTAAAGCTTTTTGCTTTATGCTCTTTAACAATTTGGAAAGCTGACTGATTAACTCTAAGAGTTAATCAAATTAAAAGTTCTCAATGTTTTCTTTTAACTAAGAAAACACAACACAAACACATTCAAGTGTCTTGTATTCGATTCAAACTTGTTTGAATCACAATTGAGTCCGGCAAACACGTAATAAGAACTAACCCTTCTTGTTACAACCAAAAACCTTGGTTAGTTGCCATACACTAAGACCCTTTCGGGTTGTATGGTTAAGTGACTAAGCGTACACGGTGGATGCCTTGGCAGTCAGAGGCGATGAAGGACGTATTAACTTGCGATAAGCCCAGATTAGACAGTAAAAGTCATTTGAGTCTGGGATTTCCGAATGGGGAAACCCACTTACATAAGTAAGTATCTTGTTGTGAATACATAGCAGCAAGAGGCAAACCGGGGGAACTGAAACATCTAAGTACCCCGAGGAAGAGAAATCAACCGAGATTCCGAAAGTAGCGGCGAGCGAAATTGGATTAGCCCTTAAGCTTTTAATGAGACAGACGAAGGCTCTGGAAAGTGCCGCAATAAAGGGTGATAGCCCCGTAGTCGACATCTCATCATCAGTGAAAACGAGTAGGGCGGGACACGTGATATCCTGTCTGAATATGGGGGGACCATCCTCCAAGGCTAAATACTACTGACTGACCGATAGTGAACCAGTACCGTGAGGGAAAGGCGAAAAGAACCCCTGTGAGGGGAGTGAAATAGAACCTGAAACCGTGTACGTACAAGCAGTAGGAGCACCTTCGTGGTGTGACTGCGTACCTTTTGTATAATGGGTCAGCGACTTAATTTTAGTAGCAAGGTTAACCGTTTAGGGGAGCCGTAGGGAAACCGAGTCTTAACTGGGCGTACAGTTGCTAGGATTAGACCCGAAACCAGGTGATCTAGCCATGGGCAGGTTGAAGGTTGAGTAACATCAACTGGAGGACCGAACCGACTAATGTTGAAAAATTAGCGGATGACTTGTGGCTAGGGGTGAAAGGCCAATCAAACCTGGAGATAGCTGGTTCTCCCCGAAAGCTATTTAGGTAGCGCCTCGGACGAATACTACTGGGGGTAGAGCACTGTTAAGGCTAGGGGGTCATCCCGACTTACCAACCCTTTGCAAACTCCGAATACCAGTAAGTACTATCCGGGAGACACACGGCGGGTGCTAACGTCCGTCGTGGAGAGGGAAACAACCCAGACCGCCAGCTAAGGTCCCAAAGTATAGCTAAGTGGGAAACGATGTGGGAAGGCTCAGACAGCCAGGATGTTGGCTTAGAAGCAGCCATCATTTAAAGAAAGCGTAATAGCTCACTGGTCGAGTCGGCCTGCGCGGAAGATGTAACGGGGCTAAGCTATACACCGAAGCTGCGGCTACGCACTTATGTGCGTGGGGTAGGGGAGCGTTCTGTAAGCCGTTGAAGGTGGTCTGTAAGGGCTGCTGGAGGTATCAGAAGTGCGAATGCTGACATGAGTAACGATAAAGGGAGTGAAAAACTCCCTCGCCGGAAGACCAAGGGTTCCTGTCCAACGTTAATCGGGGCAGGGTAAGTCGACCCCTAAGGCGAGGCCGAAAGGCGTAGTCGATGGGAAACGGGTTAATATTCCCGTACTTCTTACAATTGCGATGGGGGGACGGAGAAGGCTAGGTGGGCCTGGCGACGGTTGTCCAGGTTCAAGTACGTAGGCGGAAGAATTAGGTAAATCCGGTTCTTCTTAACGCTGAGATACGATGTCGAGCTACTACGGTAGTGAAGTCATTGATGCCATGCTTCCAGGAAAAGCCTCTAAGCTTCAGATTGTAAGGAATCGTACCCCAAACCGACACAGGTGGTCGGGTAGAGAATACCAAGGCGCTTGAGAGAACTCGGGTGAAGGAACTAGGCAAAATGGTACCGTAACTTCGGGAGAAGGTACGCTCTTATCAGTGAAGTCCCTTGCGGATGGAGCAGACGAGAGTCGCAGATACCAGGTGGCTGCAACTGTTTATTAAAAACACAGCACTGTGCAAAATCGTAAGATGACGTATACGGTGTGACGCCTGCCCGGTGCCGGAAGGTTAATTGATGGGGTTAGACTTCGGTCGAAGCTCTTGATCGAAGCCCCGGTAAACGGCGGCCGTAACTATAACGGTCCTAAGGTAGCGAAATTCCTTGTCGGGTAAGTTCCGACCTGCACGAATGGCGTAATGATGGCCACGCTGTCTCCACCCGAGACTCAGTGAAATTGAAATCGCTGTGAAGATGCAGTGTACCCGCGGCTAGACGGAAAGACCCCGTGAACCTTTACTACAGCTTGGCACTGAACATTGAACCTACATGTGTAGGATAGGTGGGAGACTTTGAAACCGCGTCGCTAGATGTGGTGGAGTCGTCCTTGAAATACCACCCTTGTAGTTTTGATGTTCTAACGTTGGTCCCTGAATCGGGATTACGGACAGTGCCTGGTGGGTAGTTTGACTGGGGCGGTCTCCTCCCAAAGAGTAACGGAGGAGCACGAAGGTGGGCTAAACACGGTTGGACATCGTGTGGTTAGTGCAATGGCATAAGCCCGCTTGACTGCGAGAATGACAATTCGAGCAGGTGCGAAAGCAGGTCATAGTGATCCGGTGGTTCTGAATGGAAGGGCCATCGCTCAACGGATAAAAGGTACTCCGGGGATAACAGGCTGATACCGCCCAAGAGTTCATATCGACGGCGGTGTTTGGCACCTCGATGTCGGCTCATCACATCCTGGGGCTGAAGTCGGTCCCAAGGGTATGGCTGTTCGCCATTTAAAGTGGTACGCGAGCTGGGTTTAGAACGTCGTGAGACAGTTCGGTCCCTATCTGCCGTGGGCGTTGGAAAATTGAAGGGGGCTGCTCCTAGTACGAGAGGACCGGAGTGGACGAACCTCTGGTGTTCGGGTTGTCATGCCAATGGCATTGCCCGGTAGCTAAGTTCGGAATCGATAACCGCTGAAAGCATCTAAGCGGGAAGCGAGCCCTGAGATGAGTTTTCCCTGACACTTTAAGTGTCCTAAAGGGTTGTTCAAGACTAGAACGTTGATAGGCAGGGTGTGTAAGTGCTGCGAGGCATTGAGCTAACCTGTACTAATTGCCCGTGAGGCTTAACCATACAACACCCAAGGGGTTTTGATGGACTCATAACTGTTGTTTCCGCTTTAAAAAGCAGAGGCAAACAAGAACACTTGAATGAGTTTACGTAAGAACTTTTAATAGCTTTCCAGATTATTTTGCCTTCAGTTTTTAAAAAAGCTGAAAGTAAAAGCAAAATTTTGCTTGGCGACCATAGCATTGTGGACCCACCTGATTCCATGCCGAACTCAGAAGTGAAACACAATAGCGCCGATGGTAGTGTGGGGCTTCCCCATGTGAGAGTAGGGCATCGCCAGGCTTTAATTTCGACTTTGTCTACAAAGTAGACAAGTCACCATAGAGTTCTAAGTTTTCTTAGTATTTTATGTTGACTTTCAAAGTAGAAAGCGTACTATACGCGTCCTGCTTAAGTGCTAAGGCACTGAAAGCAAAGCTCTTTAACAATTTAAACCTATCAATCTGTGTGGGCACTCGTTGATGAATATCAAAAAATGAAACTTCGGTTTCAACTTGATTTCAATGAACTGAGTGACCAATCGATAATTTATTATCGGCACAGTCAATTCATTATCATTCTGTTGGAATGATAATAGCTTTAGAATTACTTTTTGTAGTTTTGAAGTCAGTATTCGTTGAGTCACAAAATCTTAAATTGAAGAGTTTGATCATGGCTCAGATTGAACGCTGGCGGCAGGCCTAACACATGCAAGTCGAGCGGAAACGAGTTATCTGAACCTTCGGGGAACGATAACGGCGTCGAGCGGCGGACGGGTGAGTAATGCCTAGGAAATTGCCTTGATGTGGGGGATAACCATTGGAAACGATGGCTAATACCGCATAATGCCTACGGGCCAAAGAGGGGGACCTTCGGGCCTCTCGCGTCAAGATATGCCTAGGTGGGATTAGCTAGTTGGTGAGGTAATGGCTCACCAAGGCGACGATCCCTAGCTGGTCTGAGAGGATGATCAGCCACACTGGAACTGAGACACGGTCCAGACTCCTACGGGAGGCAGCAGTGGGGAATATTGCACAATGGGCGAAAGCCTGATGCAGCCATGCCGCGTGTATGAAGAAGGCCTTCGGGTTGTAAAGTACTTTCAGTTGTGAGGAAGGGGGTGTCGTTAATAGCGGCATTTCTTGACGTTAGCAACAGAAGAAGCACCGGCTAACTCCGTGCCAGCAGCCGCGGTAATACGGAGGGTGCGAGCGTTAATCGGAATTACTGGGCGTAAAGCGCATGCAGGTGGTTCATTAAGTCAGATGTGAAAGCCCGGGGCTCAACCTCGGAACTGCATTTGAAACTGGTGAACTAGAGTACTGTAGAGGGGGGTAGAATTTCAGGTGTAGCGGTGAAATGCGTAGAGATCTGAAGGAATACCAGTGGCGAAGGCGGCCCCCTGGACAGATACTGACACTCAGATGCGAAAGCGTGGGGAGCAAACAGGATTAGATACCCTGGTAGTCCACGCCGTAAACGATGTCTACTTGGAGGTTGTGGCCTTGAGCCGTGGCTTTCGGAGCTAACGCGTTAAGTAGACCGCCTGGGGAGTACGGTCGCAAGATTAAAACTCAAATGAATTGACGGGGGCCCGCACAAGCGGTGGAGCATGTGGTTTAATTCGATGCAACGCGAAGAACCTTACCTACTCTTGACATCCAGAGAAGCCAGCGGAGACGCAGGTGTGCCTTCGGGAGCTCTGAGACAGGTGCTGCATGGCTGTCGTCAGCTCGTGTTGTGAAATGTTGGGTTAAGTCCCGCAACGAGCGCAACCCTTATCCTTGTTTGCCAGCGAGTAATGTCGGGAACTCCAGGGAGACTGCCGGTGATAAACCGGAGGAAGGTGGGGACGACGTCAAGTCATCATGGCCCTTACGAGTAGGGCTACACACGTGCTACAATGGCGCATACAGAGGGCAGCGAACTTGCGAGAGTGAGCGAATCCCAAAAAGTGCGTCGTAGTCCGGATTGGAGTCTGCAACTCGACTCCATGAAGTCGGAATCGCTAGTAATCGTAGATCAGAATGCTACGGTGAATACGTTCCCGGGCCTTGTACACACCGCCCGTCACACCATGGGAGTGGGCTGCAAAAGAAGTGGGTAGTTTAACCTTCGGGAGGACGCTCACCACTTTGTGGTTCATGACTGGGGTGAAGTCGTAACAAGGTAGCCCTAGGGGAACCTGGGGCTGGATCACCTCCTTATACGAAGATATTCACGATAAGTGTCCACACAGATTGATACGGTTTAGAAAGTAAAGAGACGATATTGGGTCTGTAGCTCAGCTGGTTAGAGCGCTCGCCTGATAAGCGGGAGGTCGGTGGTTCAAGTCCACTCAGACCCACCAATATCGACTTAGATGGGGCTATAGCTCAGCTGGGAGAGCGCCTGCCTTGCACGCAGGAGGTCTGCGGTTCGATCCCGCATAGCTCCACCATCTTTAAGTGTTCTTATTTCTTTAGAATAGAAAGTAGAATCTTTAAAAATGGTTCATTTATTGAATCAAGCTCTTTAACAATTTGGAAAGCTGACTGATTAACTCTAAGAGTTAATCAAATTAAAAGTTCTCAATGTTTATCTTTTAGATAAACACAACACAAACACATTCAAGTGTCTTGGCTTTTTGTCTTCATTTTTTAAAAGTGAAAATAAAGAGTATTAAATTGAGTCCGGCAAACACGTAATAAGAACTAACCCTTCTTATTACAACCAAAAACCTTGGTTGTTTACCATACATAAAGACCTCTTCGGGTTGTATGGTTAAGTGACTAAGCGTACACGGTGGATGCCTTGGCAGTCAGAGGCGATGAAGGACGTATTAACTTGCGATAAGCCCAGATTAGACAGTAAAAGTCATTTGAGTCTGGGATTTCCGAATGGGGAAACCCACTTACATAAGTAAGTATCTTGTTGTGAATACATAGCAACAAGAGGCAAACCGGGGGAACTGAAACATCTAAGTACCCCGAGGAAGAGAAATCAACCGAGATTCCGAAAGTAGCGGCGAGCGAAATTGGATTAGCCCTTAAGCTTTTAATGAGACAGACGAAGGCTCTGGAAAGTGCCGCAATAAAGGGTGATAGCCCCGTAGTCGACATCTCATCATCAGTGAAAACGAGTAGGGCGGGACACGTGATATCCTGTCTGAATATGGGGGGACCATCCTCCAAGGCTAAATACTACTGACTGACCGATAGTGAACCAGTACCGTGAGGGAAAGGCGAAAAGAACCCCTGTGAGGGGAGTGAAATAGAACCTGAAACCGTGTACGTACAAGCAGTAGGAGCACCTTCGTGGTGTGACTGCGTACCTTTTGTATAATGGGTCAGCGACTTAATTTTAGTAGCAAGGTTAACCGTTTAGGGGAGCCGTAGGGAAACCGAGTCTTAACTGGGCGTACAGTTGCTAGGATTAGACCCGAAACCAGGTGATCTAGCCATGGGCAGGTTGAAGGTTGAGTAACATCAACTGGAGGACCGAACCGACTAATGTTGAAAAATTAGCGGATGACTTGTGGCTAGGGGTGAAAGGCCAATCAAACCTGGAGATAGCTGGTTCTCCCCGAAAGCTATTTAGGTAGCGCCTCGGACGAATACTACTGGGGGTAGAGCACTGTTAAGGCTAGGGGGTCATCCCGACTTACCAACCCTTTGCAAACTCCGAATACCAGTAAGTACTATCCGGGAGACACACGGCGGGTGCTAACGTCCGTCGTGGAGAGGGAAACAACCCAGACCGCCAGCTAAGGTCCCAAAGTATAGCTAAGTGGGAAACGATGTGGGAAGGCTCAGACAGCCAGGATGTTGGCTTAGAAGCAGCCATCATTTAAAGAAAGCGTAATAGCTCACTGGTCGAGTCGGCCTGCGCGGAAGATGTAACGGGGCTAAGCTATACACCGAAGCTGCGGCTACGCACTTATGTGCGTGGGGTAGGGGAGCGTTCTGTAAGCCGTTGAAGGTGGTCTGTAAGGGCTGCTGGAGGTATCAGAAGTGCGAATGCTGACATGAGTAACGATAAAGGGAGTGAAAAACTCCCTCGCCGGAAGACCAAGGGTTCCTGTCCAACGTTAATCGGGGCAGGGTAAGTCGACCCCTAAGGCGAGGCCGAAAGGCGTAGTCGATGGGAAACGGGTTAATATTCCCGTACTTCTTACAATTGCGATGGGGGGACGGAGAAGGCTAGGTGGGCCTGGCGACGGTTGTCCAGGTTCAAGTACGTAGGCGGAAGAATTAGGTAAATCCGGTTCTTCTTAACGCTGAGATACGATGTCGAGCTACTACGGTAGTGAAGTCATTGATGCCATGCTTCCAGGAAAAGCCTCTAAGCTTCAGATTGTAAGGAATCGTACCCCAAACCGACACAGGTGGTCGGGTAGAGAATACCAAGGCGCTTGAGAGAACTCGGGTGAAGGAACTAGGCAAAATGGTACCGTAACTTCGGGAGAAGGTACGCTCTTATCAGTGAAGTCCCTTGCGGATGGAGCAGACGAGAGTCGCAGATACCAGGTGGCTGCAACTGTTTATTAAAAACACAGCACTGTGCAAAATCGTAAGATGACGTATACGGTGTGACGCCTGCCCGGTGCCGGAAGGTTAATTGATGGGGTTAGACTTCGGTCGAAGCTCTTGATCGAAGCCCCGGTAAACGGCGGCCGTAACTATAACGGTCCTAAGGTAGCGAAATTCCTTGTCGGGTAAGTTCCGACCTGCACGAATGGCGTAATGATGGCCACGCTGTCTCCACCCGAGACTCAGTGAAATTGAAATCGCTGTGAAGATGCAGTGTACCCGCGGCTAGACGGAAAGACCCCGTGAACCTTTACTACAGCTTGGCACTGAACATTGAACCTACATGTGTAGGATAGGTGGGAGACTTTGAAACCGCGTCGCTAGATGTGGTGGAGTCGTCCTTGAAATACCACCCTTGTAGTTTTGATGTTCTAACGTTGGTCCCTGAATCGGGATTACGGACAGTGCCTGGTGGGTAGTTTGACTGGGGCGGTCTCCTCCCAAAGAGTAACGGAGGAGCACGAAGGTGGGCTAAACACGGTTGGACATCGTGTGGTTAGTGCAATGGCATAAGCCCGCTTGACTGCGAGAATGACAATTCGAGCAGGTGCGAAAGCAGGTCATAGTGATCCGGTGGTTCTGAATGGAAGGGCCATCGCTCAACGGATAAAAGGTACTCCGGGGATAACAGGCTGATACCGCCCAAGAGTTCATATCGACGGCGGTGTTTGGCACCTCGATGTCGGCTCATCACATCCTGGGGCTGAAGTCGGTCCCAAGGGTATGGCTGTTCGCCATTTAAAGTGGTACGCGAGCTGGGTTTAGAACGTCGTGAGACAGTTCGGTCCCTATCTGCCGTGGGCGTTGGAAAATTGAAGGGGGCTGCTCCTAGTACGAGAGGACCGGAGTGGACGAACCTCTGGTGTTCGGGTTGTCATGCCAATGGCATTGCCCGGTAGCTAAGTTCGGAATCGATAACCGCTGAAAGCATCTAAGCGGGAAGCGAGCCCTGAGATGAGTTTTCCCTGACGCTTTAAGCGTCCTAAAGGGTTGTTCAAGACTAGAACGTTGATAGGCAGGGTGTGTAAGCGCTGTGAGGCGTTGAGCTAACCTGTACTAATTGCCCGTGAGGCTTAACCATACAACACCCAAGGGGTTTTGATGGACTCATAAGATACAAACGCTTGAATGAGTTTGAGAGAATAGAAACAGCTTTCCGAATTTTAAAATTTGCTTGGCGACCATAGCATTGTGGACCCACCTGATTCCATGCCGAACTCAGAAGTGAAACACAATAGCGCCGATGGTAGTGTGGGGCTTCCCCATGTGAGAGTAGGACATCGCCAGGCTCCAAATTTATTTTCACTTTTCAAAAGTGAAGACAAAAAATGTTATCAACGACGACAAGTAGTCCACTGCGGAGTGGTAGTTCAGTTGGTTAGAATACCGGCCTGTCACGCCGGGGGTCGCGGGTTCGAGTCCCGTCCACTCCGCCACTTATTAAAGAAGCCCTGCTAGAAATAGCAGGGCTTTTTTACATCTATCAAAAATGTATATTCAGTAATCAATTGGCGAATAGATAGAATGACAACTCAACTACATCAAACCTTTTAGATAGCCTAGTCTTACGACTAGGCTTTCGTCGTTTCTGGGGTTGGATAATTTGGTCTTCTACCAACGAGTCCGATGGAATACCAGCCCAGCAATTCCACCACTATGCTAAGCCCAAGTATAACTGCTTGGGCTTTATTGTATTTGAGTCACTGTGGTCACTCTTCAGTCGATAGAGTAAGCAAAAGATTTGTCCACAACCCAGAACCTTCCCCATATTCTATAACTTATCTGAAGTTCTAGTCTTACGAGTAGAGTCGCGTGCTTTGTGGGGTTCGACAATTTGCTCTTTGACTAACGCTCTCCTCTCTCTTACAAGCTAGTCATTACGATTTTTATTAAGAAGCTTCGCTAGAAATAGCGGGCTTTCTTCTATCTGAAACATAGTGTCACGTGCTGCGGTCGAAACCCTCCCGAAAAGGTTATGCCGTTCCCCTAATTATTACGCTACTGAGCACGAGGTTTTAGACTCTCATCGCTCTGGCAATGTCTTATAAGGTTACTTATCTTCAATTACTTCTTCAGTCTAGCGTGATATGAAAGTCCTAACCTCAACAGTGACTTTACCTTGGTAGTTTCTGGTAACAAACGGGTTCAGAGGTTGGACGCTACATAATCTTCCCTACAATGGAAGATGTGGCTAGCAGTCTATAGTGGGACTCTTAACTCTCCTGAAGTACTCTATCTTTCTTTTGGTTAACGTTAGTCAGGCTAGATGTTCGTATAGTGTATGTTTACGTATTCTAACCGTGTCTAAAGGGTCTATTTCTTAGTTTGATGTTCTTATTAGAATTGGCATTAATGCTTCGCTAAGCGTTAGTAAGGGGCTGCATTTTAGTGCTATTTCTTAACCCTCTTTGATTTTGGTTATGTGATTGGTCTAGATGACTTTGCTCTGTGGGGCTTGTTGAGAGGTAATTTATAGATACAAAAAAGCCGATGCTGGTGAAGTGACCCCGTAAAGTTGGACATTTCTGTTAAGCGGCTTTCAAGGCCTGAGTTCGATATTCTATCGGAGTCAGGCCTTTTAGTTTCACTTTTATACGTTTGGTATTGTAGTACTCGATGTATTCTTTAATTTGCTCTATCAGAGCATCTGCATCTTCAAAGCTTTGGTTGTGATACATCTCTGTTTTGAGTAAAGCAAAAAAGTTTTCAGCAACCGCATTATCCAAGCAGTTACCTTTTCTCGACATGCTTTGTGTTAACCCACTCTCCGCTACCTTTTTTTGATACTGTCGATGGCGATATTGCCAACCTTGATCGCTATGTATAATTGGCTTTGAGTTGGGTTTAAGCTTTGATATGGCTTCCGTCAGCATATCCGTGACAAGCGGCAAGCAGGCATTTTTGGCCACTCTATAAGCAACCACCTCCTGAGTAAACAAGTCGACAACGGGAGACAAGTATACTTTCTGCTCTTTTACTTTGAACTCCGTGACATCAGTTACCCATTTTTCATCGGGTTGAGTCGCACTAAAATCTCTTTCAAGCACGTTGGGAGCTGCTGTTCCAGACTCTCCTCGATATGAACGATACTTTTTAATCCTGACCGTCGATTTAAGGTTGAGCTGAGCCATAAGCCTTTGAACCGTTTTGTGATTAAGTATGACCCCCTGATTTTTTAGTTCCAAGTGAATACGGCGGTAGCCATATCGTCCCTTATGCTCATGATAAATTGACTTTATCAACCGCAGCTCACGTTCGTAGCTATTTGGGCGCTTGCTCGTTTGAGCCTGGTAATAAAAGACACTTTTTGCTAGCTGTAGAGTGTGCAGTAAGTGCTTTAACGGGTACTTGCTTTTAAGAGTTAGAGCTATCATCGCTTTTTCTTTGTTCGTCGGTTTTTTTCCTGCTCCAACTCTTCCAACTTTTTTAGAACGGCATTCTCGGTTCGTAAGTAGACCAACTCCTCTTTTAGCTCATCAAGTGTCATTTCATCATCAGGCTTAGTCGTACGTTGAGGGTGCTGTTTCATTGAGGGGCTTCCTTTCTGGCGCATTTTGAGCCCTTTGATACCGAGCTCATTAAATCTTTTGAGCCAGACAGAGAGTATCCCAGGGGATGAGAGGTTTAATACTGCGCTAGTGTGCGTGAGAGACCATTCATTCGTCCACATTAAATTCAATGCTTTTCGCTTTGTCTGAGCAGAAGCAGCATGCTTAGTTGGTAAAAATGAATCAGTACCATGGATGGCAAAGACTTGAGCCCAATACCGTATCTGTCTTGAAGGGATTGAATATTGTTTTGCTAAGTAGCGAGATGACGTGCCATCTAAATATTGCTTAGCAATGATACATTTTAGCTCTCGGCTATATTTGGACATAAAAAGACCCCCAATAATTGGTGTCCAACTATTGGGGGTCAGTTCATGGGCATCGGCTTCTTATTTATACAGCGAGATTTAAGCTGGTTGAATTAGAGCGAGTGCCTTACGAGAAACCTCGTGGGCTGCTTTGGTTAAGTTCTGCTTCTCTAGTGCATCAGACAGATATCCGTAATCAGAAACATTAGAGCGAAGTGCTAGTGCTTTTTCGAAATGGCTTTGCGCTTCTGCCCATTTTTGCTCTCTTAGGTAGAACTGAGCTAATGCACTGTGTGCTTCTGCATTATTGTTATCTTTGCTGATAGCGCGCTCTAGCATCACAACTACTGGATGGTGATCAGCAAGATTCAGCTCTGGAAGTAGCATGTAGAGCTCGTTTGAACCCGTTTTAGCGATGTTCTCTTTGATTACAGTGAAAGCCTCTGCATCGGCTTTGCGTGCGATCAGTTGTTTTACAAAGCAAGAGACAAGGTGTGAGCTTTGCTTCTGTTTTCTTGGAAGCTTATTCCAGTGGCTGATTAAGCCTTCGCTGCCTTGTTGTTGTGCGACGTCGTGAAGCAAACCACATTGTGCTTTCTGCTCTAGTTCACGCTGCTCATCTGATGTTAGGAGCTTGTTTTTAGCGAGCTTAGGCGTTAGTTCCAGCAATGGTTG